>JACPYR010000026.1 GCA_016195965.1 Nitrosomonadales bacterium
CTTGGCCCACTCGAAATACTGCATGCGCCTTGTGTAGCTCCAGTGCTTGGGGGTGCTGGTCAGGATGGAGTTCAGGTTGGATATCTTGTCCGCAATCCGCAACATTTTGGCGCGTGCCGATTTGTGCGGGGCATTGGCAACTTGAAGCAGTTTTCTTTGCGGCTTGGGCAGGCTCATATCGTCCGTTACTTCCAGCACCAGGTCGGCGACTTCTCGACCGAACAACCCGGCCAGCTCTTCATGTGAGACATCCTGGTCTTCGATCGTGTCGTGCAGTAATCCGGCGATAACCAACGTGGGATCATTGCCATCGGTTGCCTCGGCCAGGATGCGCGCGACATCGGTGACATGATTGACATAGGGCTCGGCCAGCTCCCCTTTGCGTCTTTGATGCACATGCTTTCTTGCGGCAAAATCCAGCGCCTTGGCAACTCTGACAATATCTTTATATCCCGTCATCCTGATCCTTTGTGCCTTAATTTGTTGGCTGGTAAGCGGCAGGCGGCGTTCCGCGCTGTCTGAGTCGGATATTAGGGCGGTTTCCTTACATTGACCTGAATAGACAATTTTTTACGTGGCAGGACTTCTACGCAGAAGTGTAAAAAAGAAGGGGGTATCCGCGACTATTCGCCTGTTGATTACAGAAGGGTCTCAAGTAATATGCAAATATATCGATAAGATAATACCGAATCTGTACCCGATAGCGAATTGGATCGGAAACAATAAAAAAAGGGGAGTCACCGTGATAAAGAACATGAAAGTCGGCGTACGCTTGGGCTTGGCCTTTGGTTTCGTTCTGATTTTGCTGGCCGCCATTGCCGTGATTGGCATCAACCGGCTATCCAATCTCAATGATGACATGGATAAGCTGGCCAATAACTATTACCCGAAAATAGAGATGGCCAACGAAATAGCCTTCCGGGCGATGGACAATGCACGCATCGTGCGCAATCTCATTCTCGTCACCGATGACAAAGCCGGGGCAACGAACAAGGAGAACTACGATAAAAATTCAGCCAGAATCACCGAGATATTCGAGCAACTCGAAAAGGTGGTTACGAGTGACAAAGGCAAGGGGTTGCTCAAGACATTGCAGGAAACCCGCGCCACTTTCGTCAGCTACATTGGCGATGTCGTCCGGCTAGGCATGGAGCATAAACGCGAAGAGGCGATCCAGAATTTGTATGGCGAGGGCTACAAGACTCAGGGGGCCTATTTTACCGCTATCAAGAAGCTGGTCGAATATCAAGACAAGCTGGTGGATGAGGCGGCTAAAAAATCTGCCGAGGATTATGTTTCGACCCGCAACACGATTATCACGATATCTATCGTCGCCTTATTGATTGGAGCAGGCATCGCATTCCTGATCATACGCAACATCACCCGGCAACTCGGCGGCGAGCCGGACTATGTGTCGGGCATTGCCAGCGCCATTGCCTCGGGTGACCTGAGCAGGAGCGTTGTCACCAAACCAGGAGACACCCTGAGCATGCTGGCCACGATGCAACAGATGCAGGCGAACCTGAGGGAGATGGTCACCGAGGTTTTAGCCAGTGCCGGACAGGTGTCCCAAACCGCTGCCGAGCTATCGGTTTCTTCAAGCCAGGTAGCCCAGGGTTCGCGCCAGCAGTCCGAGGCCGCGTCGTCTATGGCCGCCGCCGTGGAAGAAATGACGGTCAGCATCGACCATGTTTCCTCCAACGCACAAGATGCAAGATCCTCGGCCAGTCATTGGGGCGAACTGTCAGAGCAAGGAGCAGGAGTGATCCAGAATGCGGTGGCGGAAATGAGCAAGATCGAAGGCTCAGTCAAGGAATCTTCTCAAATCATCGAAACCTTGGCACAACAATCGCAGGAGATTACCAACATCGTCAATGTCATCAAGGAAATCGCCGATCAAACCAACCTGCTCGCGCTGAACGCCGCAATCGAAGCTGCCCGCGCGGGCGAGCAAGGTCGCGGGTTCGCCGTGGTCGCCGACGAAGTACGCAAGCTGGCGGAACGAACGGCCAAGTCCACGCAGGAAATCACGGCCATGATAGCGAAAATTCAGGGCGCCACCCGTGAAGCCGTCACCAGCATGGAAAGCGGTGTCGCCCAGGCTAGCAGCGGCGTGGTGATGGCAAATCAGGCCGGCGAATCGATTACGCAAATCAAAGCCGAGGTCGCTCAGGTGGCAAAGGTGATCAGCAACATTTCCGACTCGCTCAAAGAGCAGAGCGCGGCTAGCCGGGATATCGCCAGCAACGTGGAAAAGATCGCCCAAATGTCAGAAGAGAACAGTGCGGCTGTAGAGCAAGCCGCCGGCTCGGCGAAGCATTTGGAACAACTGGCGTCATCCCTGCAAGGAACGGTCGGTCGCTTCAAGGTTTAGCGCCATGCCGCAGTGCTCGACCTCTCTAAATGGATCGGGCCGAGCACCCGGCAGCGCAAGGACGCCATCTTCGGCACTCGCCCTGGGCGTGTTATTCGCTGTTTTAGCAAGTGGGCTTACTGGCGGTAATTCGCGTGGCACTCCACGCAGTACTGCATCGTCTTGTTCAGTGCGCGCAATGAGGCATTTGCATCTCCGGTTTGCAATACCTTGCCGAGATCATCGCCGCTCTTGTGAAAGGCCATCCCCAGCGCCCTGAATTTTTCATCTTCAAACATCCCGCACATTTCTTTCATCTCTGGAGTTAATCCCAGCTTGATATGCGCAATTTTTGAAGCTTCCGCAAATTTATTTTCCGCTATGAAACCGACTATCGTCCTGATCGCATCCACATGAGCCCGCATATTGGTGAGCTGGTGCTGCTTCATTTCGGCAGACAGGTTCAATGAGGTTCGCGTGTCCATCGTGTTCATGTCGTGATGATTCACCATCTGCATTTTGTCGTCTTCCGCCGAGGCCGCATTTGAACCTATTATCCAGATGAATACCGAAATGGCTGTCAAAATTATTTTCATGCTATTGATCTCCAGTGAGTTCAGCCAAAGCTGACTTTTTTTGCCTGGACAAAAATTTCCTGTTTCACGGGTGAATTTCTGCCGGATTTTTTCTCGTGACCGCGCTACGTGCGCTGACCGAAAGATTCATCATAAATGGGCAGATACAAGTAAACTATGATTGGAATCATACCGGCGTGTTGGATTGTCGTTGCACCAAGGTCAGAGTTTGCCCTTGCCGTTGCAGTATGCCTTCCCTTTCCATCTCGGCCAGAGTGCGATACAGCGCTTCGTGGCTAGCACCCAGCTCTGTCGCCCAGCGGATAACCGGCTGATCGAGTTCCACGCACCCATCTTTACCTCGATCCACCAAGTAATGGATAACGCGCATGCGCAGGCTTTTCAGGTTCAGCCGTTCTTGGGCCGTACGCTGCCGCATCAGATTGCGGGAAAGCGTGGCGATCCAGTCCAGCGCAAAACCGGGGTCGCTGGATAAGCCGTCGCGCAAAGCTGCGGAAGGCAGGAGCAGGCAACGCCCGGAACGAGTGCAGATCGCATCGCAATGGTAGCGGGTGCTGAATAGACTGGCTTCGGCAAAAAACTCCCCCTCCCCGGCACGGCATAAAACGATTTTGGCTCCATCTGGAGAAAAACGGGTCAGGCACACTTCGCCATCCAGCACGAGATATACGGCCTTGACTTCGTCGTCGAAGCGAAAAATATGTTCTCCTTTGCGGATATCCGTGGGGCGCGATACCTGCCGCAGGAAGTCTGGCAATTGTTCTATCCAAAGTGTTGTCAATGTTGTTCCACTTTATTCATCGGGAAATATTGAAATGACAAAGAGCCTGCCACGGTTACCCCACCGAAATCACCATCCACTATCCTGGTTTTTTGCAGCCAACGCAGCCAGCTCCAGCTCGCTGAATCCCGCAGCTCGCCGAGCTTCCAGATTGAAAGGTCCGCGCATCACAGGCGCCTGATACTCGTCCGCCAGTCGGGCATAGGTGGCGACCGGATCCAGGCCGCGCTGCTCGCACAACCAGCCGTACCAGCGATTGCCGATCGCGACATGGCCGATCTCATCGCGCAGGATAATATCCAGTATTGCGGCGGCGGTCATATCTTTGGCCTGCACAAGTTTTGCGCGCACTTGCGGGGTGGCATCCAGTCCGCGCGCTTCCATCGTGCGCGGCACCAGCGCGATGCGGGCAAGGATGTCGTGCCGGGTTTTTTCAGCCATCTCCCACAGGCTGTTGTGCGCCGGGAAATCTCCATACTGGTAGCCTTGCTCCTGTAGGTGTTGCGCCAACATCGAGAAATGCAGCGCCTCTTCGTCGGCGACCTGCAGCCAATCGGAGTAATATTCGCGCGGCATATCGGAAAACCGCCAGATTGCATCCAGCGCCAGGTTAATCGCATTGAACTCGATATGTGCCAGCGCATGGATTAATATCGCGCGCCCTTCCGGCGTATTCATCGCGCGGCGCTTGACCGAGAGCGGTGACACCAGTTGTGGCTGATCCGGTTGTCCGGGGATAGCTCGTGGTGTGGCCAGAACCGCATGCGCTTCCAGGCCGATTGCGCTTGATGCCCATGCTAGCGCCAACTGGCGCACCCCCTCCGCTTTGCGGGCGACATCGCGCTCAGCCAGCCAATAAAGTGCGGCCCGGCGCAATTCCGTTGGCAGGGCGGGAACGTCGATGGGTGGTGATGTATTCACAGGGCTCCGGTATACTGCGTCGATACGTGCAAGGCGTTCTTTATACCGACCATTGGACGCTTTGTCATTGCCTGGTCGATGTGGTTTAATTAAACAATCTTTTAACGGTACTGGAGCACACATGATACGCATACAAAACAATATCGTTACCTGTCTGGTTGTGGTCACGCTGCTGGCCGCAACGTCAGCCTATGCTGCGGAGACTGCCGCGGATATCAAGCAACGCATAGGCAGCGGCAACCCGGTTGCTGGCAAGACCCGCTCGGAGTTGTGTCAGGGCTGTCACGGCGAAGTTGGCTTGAGCCTGGAGGATTTGATTCCCAATCTCGCCGGTCAATACGCACCCTATATCGCCAAGCAGTTGCGCAATTTCCAGTCCGGTGCGCGCACGCACCAGATCATGAGTGCGATGGCGACGACGATTAACGACGCCGAATTGATCGATATCGCGGCGTATTTTGCCAGCCAGAAGAAAATGCAGGGCAACGGCAAGGGGGACAATCCGGTTGCGAAGAATTTGTTTTTGAAAGGCGATGCGAGTCGGAGTATTCAGGCTTGCGTAACTTGCCACGGCGAGAACGGCAAGGGCATGGCTCCGAATGTTTCGACTTACCCGGTAATAGGCGGGCAGCACAAGGATTATCTGCGCGCGCAACTGATCCATTGGCGCAGCGGTGAACGCAGCAACAGCCCGGATGGGGTGATGAACAAGATTGCCAAATCCTTGACGGATAGCGAAATCGAGGATTTGACGGATTATCTTGCCGGTTTGTAATCCCGCGCGTCCCGCGCCGAATTAACCTTAAAACCGCAGTTCGATCCGCAGATTACACAGATTTACGCAGATTTTTTATGGTTGCAGACAGTTCTGCTTTCACCAATAGGCGGCTCAAGCAATATTGATAACCGGTGGTTTAATCTTGTGTAATCGGCGCAATCTGCGGACAAGTAAGATTCTAGGATTAAATCAGATTTAAGGGCACTTCTAAAAATTCAGGGTTCGCCTAAATACAAGGCGCGGGAAAATTTTGCAGCGCCACATATACATGATATGTAAGCAAGAAATTTTTTCCGCAACAAAGTATAACCAGCCACTTGGCTGCCGTTGTTTGGCAGCTTAGTGGAATGGCTAGTTGTTCTATCAGTTGGGATGAAATGTGGATTTTTAGATGTGCCCTTCAAGTGACCGCCGCACCTGGCGGCGGTTGCAGCTGGAGTCTAATAGGCCGGCAGCACGTAGCCTTCACGGAACAGCGCGAGACAGGCACTGACTACATCAGGGTCGTAACTGGTTCCGTTGCCGCGTTCGATTTCGGCCAGCGCCTTGTCGATACCCAGCCCGGGACGATAGGGGCGGTGTGACGCCATCGCTTCGATCACATCCGCCACTGTAACAACGCGAGACTCCAGCAGGATTTCGTCCCCCTTCAGCCCGTTTGGATAACCATTGCCGTCCATGCGCTCGTGGTGCTGATAGGCAATCGTTGCGACCGGCCAGGGGAATTCCACATGTTTCAGCGCCTCATGGCTCGCCTTGGCATGTGCCTGCACCAGGGTGTATTCGGCCGCCGTGAGCCTGCCAGGCTTGACTAGAAATTCTGCCGGAATCCCGATCTTGCCGATGTCGTGCAGGTAGCCGGCAATTTTGATGCCTTCTATGCGCTGTTCGTCCAACCCCATCTTGGTGGCGATGGCGACGGCGATTTCCGACACGCGGCGCTCGTGGCCGGCGGTGTAGGGGTCGCGCATTTCACCCAGGCTGGTCGCCAACTTTACCGTGCCCAGAAAAGCGATCTTCAGCTTGGCGACGTAGTTCGATATTTGTTCTTCGGCGCGCTTCTTTTCCGAGATGTCCTGATTCAGGCCGATGATCGCCTCCCGTCCATGGTAAGTGGCGAGAGAGGCGTTCGTGCCCACGGTGATGGTTACTCCATCCCGGCGTGTGACAGTGAATTCCAATGCGATACTGCGAGCTTCACGGTTGCGCAGTCGGCGCATGCTTTCCGCAACCTTGTCGCGGTCCTCCCCAGCGGTAAATTCAAGCGGGTCGCGACCGATCAATTCATGCGCATGGCCCTGACCGAGAATTTCGGCGCAGTGCGGATTGACATAGGCAAACTTTCCGTCCTGGATGATGTAGATGCCGGCCAGCGACTGTTCGACCAGGCTGCGGAAACGTTGTTCAGAATTGATGAGCTCCTGTTCCATCCGCTGGTGTTGGGCTTCGCGATCATAGTGATCCAGCGCAAAGCTGATATCCATCGCCATGCCCGCCAGTAATTTGCGTGCGTCCTTGTCAAATGCATGGGCGGTGTCGGCGTAGAGTGTCAGGCTGCCGACGGGGACGCCGTTCCTGAGCAGTGGCAGAGCGGCCACAGATTTCCAACCAGGCGCGTTGCCGGGCTTGTGCCAGGGTGCGGTGGCCGGATCATGTTGGAAATCCTGGCACCAGAACGGCTGGTTGTTGCGTATTGCCGTGCCGATCGGGCCATACCCGAATGGATCGCCGGCGTCCACGGAAGCCTGCAGGTCTTCCAGATATTCCGTATTCGCACCGTATGAGGCAACGGGTTTAATTTGTTGGCCCGCTTCGTCTACCAGGCCGATCCAAGCCATTTTCATGCCTCCCAGTTGTACCGCGTCTACGCAGATTCTCTGGAGCAATTCATTTTCGTTGACGTGGCGCATGATGGCGTTGCTGGTGGAGTAAGCCACGGCCTGCAAACGTCGCACGTTTTCCTCGCTTTCCTCCATTGTGTGGTTTAACAACGCCAGACGTTGCGTGCAGCGCTTCTGTCGCCACAACAAGTAAAGCAAGCCGCTGGCGACGGAGATGAAAGCCAGTCCTTTGAGCAATTCGATATGGCCCTGGAGCAACGTGACATCGGCGGCCAGCGTCAACAGATAACCCGAAGATGCGATGCACAACACGGCGAAGTCCGCATAGAGCAGCGCGGTGCTCGCGGTGGTGAGTTGGCCGGTGATCAGTGATTTACGGTGGGGCGGTAGGCTCATGAACATCCTTTACTTGGCTGGATACATTACTTGATCTATTAAAAAGGGATTATGCCTAATGAATAATTCCATAGCAAGGCCGAGCAGTATCGCGAGTCAAAATGAGAATGTGTCGGCGTTTGGTTTTGAAGGGACCGCCAAATTTATTTTTAAGAGACTTTCGGTATATCAGCACAACTTTGTCATTGCATGGACGATGTGGTTTAATCGCGCCCATGAAATTTCCCTTCCAAAATGTTGCGTTGATCGGCAAATACAAGTCACCGGAGATTGCCGGGTCGTTGCTACGCCTGGCCGCATTTTTGTCATCCAGGGGGCTGTCGGTGGTGGTGGACAGCCTGACCGGAGAGCATCTCAAGGGTAATCCCTACCCTGTGAAGACCTTGGCCGAAATAGGCAACACGGTGGATTTGGCGATCGTGCTCGGCGGAGACGGCACGATGTTGAACATTGCCCGCACCTTGTCGCCATGCAATATCCCATTGATAGGGGTGAATCAGGGGCGACTCGGTTTTTTGACGGATCTCACGCTGGACAATATGCAGGACAGCATCGTCGCGATGCTGGAAGGAAAATTTGTCACCGAACAGCGTTTGCTGCTTACCGCGCGGGTGCTGCGCAAGGATGTAGAGGTGTTCAGCGGCTCGGCGTTCAACGAGGTAGTGGTGCACCGCAACAATATTAGCAGCATGATCGAATTCGAGGTGCGCATGGACGGCGAGTATCTCTACAATCAGCGTGCCGATGGACTGATCATTTCCACCCCAACCGGCTCCACGGCCTATGCGATGTCTGCCGGTGGCCCGATATTGCACCCCAGCCTTGATGTGCTTGAACTGGTACCGGTGTGCCCGCACACCTTGAGCAACCGGCCCATCGTGGTGAAGGGTTCGTCGGTGCTGGAAATACTGATGCACCGCACCAGCGACATCCGTGTGCGCTTCGACAGCCACACCAGCCATGATTTGCAATTGCACGACAAGATTATCGTCTCACGCCATCCCCAGGCGGCTTGCCTGCTGCATCCGATAGGGCACAGCTATTACCATACGCTGCGCGAGAAATTGCTCTGGAATCAGACTTTATAGATGCTTAAATTTCTGGCTATCCGCGATTTCGTCATCGTATCCTCGCTTGAGCTGGATTTTTCCGCCGGTTTTACCGCATTGACCGGCGAGACCGGTGCGGGCAAATCCATCCTGATCGATGCCCTGTCGCTGGCGCTCGGCGAGCGCGGCGATGCAACCATGGTGCGCAACGGCTGCGAGCGCGCCGAGATCGCCGCCGAGTTTGATGTCAGCGCGCTGCCGCAAGTACAGGCGTGGCTGAGCGAGCAAGAACTGGCAGGGGATGAGGGCGTGTGCCTGCTGCGTCGCGTGCTGGAAGCGGGGGGGCGTTCGCGCGGCTTTATCAACGGACGCAGCGCCACGTTGCAACAACTGCGCGAAGTGGGCGAGCAATTGCTGGATATCCACGGCCAGCATGCGCACCAATCGCTGACACGCCCGGATGCGCAGCGTTTGTTGCTGGATGCTTATGCGGGAATCACCACACAGGTGGAACAAGTTGCAACGCTGTATCGGGATTGGCAGGCTTTGCGTCGCCGCCGCATCAGTCTCAGCGAGAATGCCGAGGCGGTGGCTGCCGAACGCGAGTTGCTGCATTTTCAGCGCAATGAACTGGAAGGCCTGGGTTTCAATGTGGCGGACTGGAATGCCTTGCAGGAAGACTATGCGCGCCTTTCCCATGCTGCGGGTCTGCTGGAGACTGCCGGATTTGGGCTGGAGATATTGAGTGAAGCGGACAGCTCCTGTCTGGCGCAGCTCAACGCATTGGCGGCGCGCATCCGCGACGGCATGCAGCACGATGCCAGCCTGGGCGAGACACTGAAGATGCTGGAAAGCGCGCAAGCCGAGTTGCAGGAAGCCGTCTACGCGCTACGCCATTATCAGCAGCGTCTGGACAGCGACCCGCAGCGCCTGCGCGAGCAGGAGCAGCGCATCCAGAGCGTGATGGACGCCGCGCGCAAATATCGTGTCGCGCCGGAGCAACTGGATGAAGCGTTGCAGCGCATCGTGTCGCGTCTGGCGGAATTGGGCGGCGACGCCGATCTGGCCGAACTGGAGCAGCAGGAAAAAAGCGCACAGCAGAATTATCTGGCTGCAGCGCAGCAGCTGACTTCAGCGCGCAAAAAATCCGCCGACAAATTATCGCGCGAGATCACTGGGGCGATGCAGACGCTGGCGATGCAGGGAGGCATGTTTGCGGTGGCATTGCTGCCGCTGGCAGAAGGAAATGCTTACGGCCTGGAAGCCACCGAGTTTCAGGTTGCCGCGAACCCGGGCACACCTGCGCGCAGCCTGTCCAAGGTCGCCTCGGGCGGGGAACTGTCGCGCATCAGCCTGGCGATCCAGGTCGCCACGTCACAGGTTGCCAGTGTGCCGACATTGATCTTTGACGAGGTGGACAGCGGCATAGGCGGTCGTGTCGCGGAAATTGTCGGGCACTTGCTGAAGAAGCTGGGCAAGTCATATCAGGTGCTGTGCGTCACGCATTTGCCGCAGGTCGCCGCTGCTGCCGACCAGCAGTGGCAAGTCAGCAAGGCGGTGGAAAAGGGTATCACGCTGAGCCACATCGCGGTGCTGGATGGAGAACAGCGTATCGATGAGATCGCACGCATGCTGGGCGGCGTGACGATCACCGAGACCACGCGCAAGCATGCCGCCGAGATGTTGACCGGAGGTTGAAATCTACTGCGCCCAGCATAGCTGCGTTGCTCAAGGGTTAAAAATGCTCATTTGCGTTAGCGAACTCCGCTTTTTCATCCTCCTGTTGGGGGTGCCGCATGAAGTATCATGCATTGATTTGAATATCGATTAGGAATGTGATGCGTATCAAGATTATTTTGCTTGCCCTGGTGTTGTTTGCCCCGCTGCTGTCTTCGTGCGGCATATACAAGATGGACATACGCCAGGGCAATTTAGTGACGCAGGATATGCGCGATAAACTCAAGCTGGGCATGACCAAGCAGCAGGTGCGCTATGTGCTGGGTACGCCGATGATACACGATGCCTTTCATGGCAACCGCTGGGATTACGTGTACCGTCTGGAACATAATCGCAAATTGGTCGAGCAGCAGGGCCTGACGCTGTATTTCGAGGGCGACAATCTGGTGCGCATCGTGGATGACAACCCGCCTGTCGAGACTGCACCGACAAAAGTTGAAGAGCAAGTAAAAGGATAGAGTATGAGCAAAATAAAAATCGCCATCGCCGGCAGCAGCGGACGCATGGGGCGCGCCTTGCTGGAAGGCGTGGCGCAAGCCGATGACCTGGTGCTGCATGCCGCGCTGGAACACGGCGGCAGCGCGTTGCTGGGCAAGGACGCCGGAGAATTGTTCGGCGCGCCCTGCGGCGTGAAGATCAGCGCTGATGTGGCTGCTGCGTTGCCGGGCGCGGATGTGCTGATTGACTTCACCCGTCCCGAAGGCACATTGCACCATCTCGAAATCTGCCGCAAGCTCGGCGTGAACATGGTGATCGGCACCACCGGGCTGAATGCGCAGCAGAAGGCGCAATTAGGCAGCGCGGCTCAGCACATCGGCATCGTGTTTGCGCCCAACATGAGCGTGGGCGTGAACCTGGTGTTCAAGCTGCTGGAGACCGCATCGCGCGTGCTCGCGCACGGCTACGATATTGAGATCGTCGAGGCGCATCACCGCCACAAGGTGGATGCGCCATCCGGCACCGCACTGGGCATGGGCGAGGTGATCGCGAAAACGCTGGGACGCGATCTGGAGAAATGTGCCGTGTATGGCCGCGAAGGCGTGACCGGCGAGCGCGATCCTTCGACGATAGGTTTTGCCACGGTGCGCGGCGGCGACATCGTCGGCGACCACACCGTGTTGTTCGCGGGCACCGGCGAACGCATCGAGATCACCCACAAGGCCAGCAGCCGCGCCACGTTCGCGCTGGGCGCGTTGCGCGCGGCGCGGTTCCTGAAAAGCAATCCGGCGGGGATGTACGATATGCAGGATGTGCTCGGGCTGAAATGAACCACCAATCTGTTGAACAAGGAAGCAACAAAATGACAACTGACACCACTACAAAGATGGACTGGAGCTGGACAGGCCGCTATCTGGCGGTCATCCTGGTGGCGCTGATATTGGCCGCTGCGATCGGCAGCATGGAGCTGTTCGCAAAAACCACCATACTCGGCGGCAAGCTTAGCGCGGCGCATCTGGTGCGTTTCCTGGGTTACAGCACCGCGCTGGCGGCGTTCTGGATGCTGGGCCAGCGTTCGACCATCGCGTTGCGGCAACATGGCGGTCGCTGGTCATTCCTGCAACATTTGATACTTCCTATAGTCACGCTGATCGTCGTTGCGACTGCCTATTCGGTAGCGATACTGGTGCTCAAGCCGATGATGGATGCGTCGTTGCACAACATCTATAACTGGGTGTTCATCATTGCGATCATCGCCTGTGCAATATGGGTGGTCATGGCCGTGCTCGGCCAGTCCGCCTCGCTGACTGCTGCCTTCACTTCTGCGGATGCACACCCCGGCAGCAGCAAGTCGTGCCCCTCGTGTGGTGCAAGTTGTGGAGCGGAGGAAAAGTTCTGCAAGCAGTGCGGCAAGGAGTTGGGAAGCGCGTCGTAAGAGTGAGACAGTTTTGTGGTGAGCCCTTCGACCTCGCTCAGGACAGGCTTGTCGAACCATTAACGTCCAAAAACAAGTCAACGTCGCGGGGGTTGCCCAGCAGCAAGTTACCTTTCTTGTCTTCCCTCCTATTAACCTAAATAACTTACTTATCAGCAGATTACGCCGATTACAAAAGATTAAACAACTGGTTATCAAAATTGCCAGCACAACCTAAAAGGTGAGAATAAAGCTGCCTGTAACCATATGGAAATCTGCGTGAATCTGTGTAATCTGCGGATTGAACTGCGGTTTTAAGGATTAATAGTTTGTGCCACTAAACGAGCAGTTTTCGCAATAATTTTTCTTACGCCGTAGCGTGCCGGTCCGGCTCAACCGAGAGTTTCATTCCCACTGCTTTCAGTACGGCAAGCAGCGTTTTCAGTGTCGGGTTGCCTTTGGCGGAGAGCGTGCGATACAGCGATTCGCGGCTGATCCCGGCTTCTGCCGCAACCACCCCGAGACCGCCATACGCCTCCGCAATGGTGCGCAACGCGAGTAATCCTGCAGCGCGATCATCCGGGTCGTCGAGCGATTCCATTGCGGCTTTCAGATATTCAACGGCCAGCTCGCGATCCGCACGCAGTTCGGCCACTTCACTCTCATGGTGGGAGATTGCCGCTTTAATTTTTTTGCTCATGTTTGCCTCCTTTTCCAATCTTGCCAATATTCCCTCGCGGTCTTGATGTCGGTAGCTTGAGATTTCTTTGCGCCGCCGCACAGCAAGATCACGACCGTCTGCCCATGGCGACCAAAGTACACCCGATAACCTGCGCCGAGGTGCTCTTTCAATTCCTGCACTCCCTCGCCTACATGGTCGCAGTCACCAAAATTACCGGCTTCCAGGCGTTTGAGGCGGACGCGAATCTTGGCCTGTGCCTGCTTGTCTCGCAGTGAGTGCAGCCATTCGGTCAATGGCTCGCGCCCCTCTTTAGTCTGGTATCGGAACACTTCGATCATAAAAATATTGTAGCTTATAAGCTACTTCGTGGCAAGTCGTTAAATGCCATGTCAACTGCAGATCTCGCAAATTAATGCCGATTGGTGCGGACTTGTCAGTGACAGTCACATCCCTAACGGTGCAAAACTTAACGGAATAGCGGTTTGTTTAAGCGATGAAAGTTTGTGTAATCTGATGGAGCCTCTAGCCATTCGGCCAAGCCGGCAAATAACGCCAACCAAGTACACCCGCAAGGGGTACGCCGTGGTTGTATGGGGCTGAAGCCCCGACAACACACGCAGGCTGGTTATCAACACGCACGGCCTAAATGTTGGACTAAGCCACCAACATCTTGACCCCAATCAATATCAACACCACTCCACCAAATATCTCAGCCTTGCTCTCCAGCCAGGTGCCGCTGCGCTTGCCGATCTCGACGCCCGCCCAGCTGAATGCGAAAGTCGTCACGCCGATGATGAGGCAGGCGAGGTAGGGGTTGATGTCCAGCAGTGTCAGGCTGAAGCCGGCGGCCATCGCGTCGATGCTGGTGGCGATGGCCAGCAACAGCATCATCTTGTTGGTGATCGCCGCGAGGTCTTCTTCTATGCCTTCCTGCAGGCCTTCGTAAATCATCTTGCCGCCGATCAGCGCAAGCAGCCCGAAGGCGATCC
Source organism: Nitrosomonadales bacterium (assembly GCA_016195965.1). Taxonomy (GTDB): domain Bacteria; phylum Pseudomonadota; class Gammaproteobacteria; order Burkholderiales; family Gallionellaceae; genus Gallionella. The sequence goes on from JACPYR010000026.1 coordinate 13,976, forward strand.
AGTGGGCGTAGGCATATACCCAGCCTAAAATCCCCTCGCCGCCTAGGTAGCCGATGAAGGGCATCAGCGCCTGGAACGCCCCGAAGAATAGGCCCGCCTTCAGCCCCAGTCCGGGAGTGTCTCCCTTGGAGCCAAGTCCGATGGAAACGGCGAAGGCGTCCATGCTCAGCGCGACAGCCAATACGATCACTTCAAACATGTCTGGTACTTTCCAAGTTGTCCGTTCAAAATAGCGCCCAAGCAACGGTAGGCGGCGAGGTGTGATTGTATCGCGTCAACCGAATCGGTTCACGAGCAGCTGGTAAATTTGATCTCACAGGAGTGATTTTCATGTCGTTAATTTTTTCCGGGTCATCCCGACACATCAAAAAATTGCTCCTGCTACTAAGCTTTTTTTACCTGCCCGTGGTTTACGCCAAGACCGATCCGTCGTTCTCCTGGAGGACGCTGAGCTCCGCGCACTTTCTGGTTCATTACCATCAGGGCGAAGAAGCGCTGGCGCAGCGGGCATTGGCGATTGCCGAGGACGTGCACACCAGGCTGGTGCCACGTTTGAAATCGCAGCCGCACGATCGCACCCACATCGTGCTCGTCGATGCGCGCGACGATGCCAATGGCTCGGCGACGCCGCTGCCCTATAACCTGATCAAGCTCTACATCACCCAACCGTTCGGCGAATCCGTGTTTGGCGCGATGAACTACGATGACTGGATGAGATTGCTGATCACCCACGAATACACGCACATCGTCCATCTGGATATGGTGAACAGCCTGCCGGCGGTTCTGGACAGCATTTTCGGCAATCTTTATTTCCCCAATATGTTTGAGCCGGTCTGGCTGATCGAAGGCCTGGCGGTATACGAGGAAACCGAATTGACCGGCGGGGGGCGCAACCGCTCGCCCGCAGCCGATATGGTGTTGCGCATGGCGATGCTGGAGAACAATTTTCCGCCTATCAGCCATGCGGCGAATTACACCGAGAAATGGCCGGGCGGCAAGGTTCCCTATCTGTTCGGCGGCGGATTCACCGCCTTCATCGCCAGAAAATACGGGCGCGAGAAACTCGCCGACCTGTCGCTGGATTACAGCGGACGCTGGTGGCCTTTTCTGGTGAACGGCACCGCGCGCCGCGTGCTGGGCAGCGATTACGACGAGTTGTGGGCGGAGTGGAAGAGCGAACTCGCCAGCCGTTATGAAGCGGACAAGCAGAAAGTGCTGGTGCAGGGATTGAGTGTGACGCGCGCGCTGACACAGCGTGGCGACATGACGCTGGCACCGGCGATTTCTCCGGACGGCAAGCAGATTGCCTATTATGCCCAGGACGAAGATGAACACCCGGCGATACGCCTGATGAATCTCGATGGTAGCGCTGACCGCAAGCTGCTCAACAACACCGCTTCGTCGGCGTACAGCATCAGCTGGCGTGCAGATGGCAAGGGCTTTTACTACACACGCATCGAGCGGGTGCGCAACACCAACCTTTACAACGACATCTACTATTATGATCTGGAACAGCGCAAGGAGACGCGCCTGAGCAGGAAGCTGCGCGCACGCGATCCGTTTCCGTCGCCGGATGGCAGCAGGCTGATATTCGTGACCAACAGGCTGGGCAAGACCAGGCTCGCGACGATGCCGCTGTTGCCCGATGCGATTTCAAACAAGGCCGCCTGTGCAGAGGACGTCGGCTGGCTCAACGCAGAAAGCGAGCTCCAGTTCGAGTCGCCGCGCTACAGCCCGGACGGGCAGAAAATCGTCGTAGGCGTCCGGCAGCCGGATGGCTACAAGGACATCTGGATACTGGACAACCAGGGCAACAAGCTGGCAGAACTGATGCACGACCGCGCGATCGACGGCGGCGCGGTGTGGAGCGCGGACGGACGCAGCATTTATTTCTCCTCGGATCGCAGCGGCATTTTCAACCTCTATGCATACGACCTGGATCGCAAACAAATTTCCCGGGTCAGCAATGTGCTGGGCGGCGCCTTCATGCCTTCTGTCACTCGGGACGGCAGTATGATTGCGTTCGCGAATTACACTTCGCAAGGTTTCGACATATATGCCATGGATAACCGGAACATTGCCCGTCAAGTCGTGAGCGAATACCGCGACCCCTATCCGGCGATGAAATATGACGAGAAGCCGGTGGATGCCGAGCAGAATCCGTACAACCCTTGGCCAACTTTGTACCCGCATCTGTGGCTGCCCAATTTTGGCTACAGCTCGTATAGCGGTTCGCTGGCCGGGCTGTTTACGCTGGGCGCCGATGCGATCGAACGCCACAGCTATACGCTGAGCGCGTTGTATGGTTCGGCACAGCAGCGCACCTGGTATGACTTCAACTACCGCTACGACGGCCTGTATCCCAGCTTGAAAATGCGCGCGCGCGACATCGACATGGGTTATGCGAATCTGCTGGTGCAGCAGGCGGGCTTTGTTGCCCGGAGCGGCTATGTCGAGCGTTCCAGGATGCTGAATGCGTCCCTGACCTTCCCGTTGCTTAAGCTGGATCGCCAACATGCATTGAGCCTGGGCTATCAGCGCAAAAACGTGTCTGCCCTGACTTCCTTGCCGCCCTGGAACGGTTACGATGGGGCTGTTCCGGCGCAGGGCGTGCTGGCTTCAGGCCGGGCCAGCTATCTGTTCAATAATGCCAAGACCTACGGCTATTCGATCAGCCCGGAAGATGGTCGCAATGTCGAGTTCGGCTACGAGCAAATGGATCATCGGTTCGGCAGCGATTTTGACCTGAAGAAATATAGTGTCGATTGGCATGAATACGTCGATCTGCCATACCAGCACCATGTGCTGCTGCTGCGCGGCTATGCCGGAAAATCAACGGGGGAAGTCATCGCCCAGCGTGCATTTCAATTGGGCGGCGACATGCCCGGCGAAATGACCATCAGCATCGACGATAACAACGTGTATTTGCGCGGCTACCCGCTCAACCAGTATCGCGGACAGAACGTCGGGCTGGCCAGCATGGAATACCGTTTCCCGTTACAGAACATTGAACTGGGCGACGGCAATCGCCCGTTCTTCTTCAAGCGCCTGCACGGCGCGGTGTTTGCCGAAGCCGGCAATGCCTGGGACGGTGCATTTGACCGCAAGGATGTCAAGAGATCGGTGGGGGCCGAAGCCAGAATGGACATGACACTCAGTTATTTTCTGCCGGTCACCTTGCGCATGGGGTTTTTTAAGGCGTTGGGCGATCAGCGCGACAAGATGATATCCATCAGCATCTGGGCGACATTGCTTTAACCTAAAAACGCAATTTAAGCCACAGAGATCACAGAGTACACAGAGAGAGCGGCGATTCCACGCGCTTCTATATGCTCACCCCAAAGGTGCGTCAATCTCTTGGTCCAACCGTTTGTTTTATCTCGGTGATCTCTGTGTTTTCTGTGGCCAACTAAGATTCTATGGTTTAATCCGCCGGCATATTCCCGGCGCTGCTGGTGCCATGATGCTCGATCAGCTTGTCGATAAAACGGCGCAGGAAGTGTTCGGGCTGCGCGCTGTGAAAGCGGTCGGCCTCCTGTCCCCGGCTGTAGGCGATCACCGTTGGAAAGCCGCGCACCTTGTGCCGCCCGGCGATGCGCATGTTCTCGTCGGCATCCACTTTTGCCAGTACAAATTTGCCAGCGTATTCTCTGGACAGCTTTTCCAGCATCGGCCCCAGCACATGGCACGGGCTGCACCAGTCCGCACCGATGTCCAGCAATACCGGCACTTTATGAGAGTGCGCTACAACCAGTTCATCAAAATTGGCTTCTTCTACGTCGTATGAATAGTTCATTGTATTTGGGAGCGCTTGTGTGCTTTTAATGGAGTTGCGATTGCGAAACCGACCCCGTATGGAGTCCATTTGCAATGGGTCAGGTCAATACCAGGTTGCCCTCTGCATCGAGATGAAAAACCCCGCCTTCCCTGTCTTCGGTCGTCAGGTAATGTTCCAGATTCATGTGGACTTCGGCACCGCTGTAGACGCGCTTTTTTACGATCACTTGCGCCCCTTTGGCGAGGTCGATTTCCTTGCTCAATTCGGCTTCAATTTCCCTGAGAGTTTCAATTTCCGCATTGAGGGCATCACGCGTTGCTTCCGCTGTTTCGATGGATTCATGCGAGATTCTGTCCGGGTTTGAGTGGGCTAAATCCAGCAGCTTGATAATGTCGAGCAGCTTGTGTTCGGCTGCTTCTCGGGATTTTACGGAAAGTTTGAGGCGGCCGTACAGGAGTCGATCCGCACCGGCAACGATCAGTGTTTTCACGTTGGCGGAAGAGCCGATATTTTGAGCGCTGACCAACATGGTGGCGTTGGCGCTACCTCCAATGATGTCGCCCTTGCGGCTATCCTTGTCTCCGACGACGATCTGGTGGCCGGCCTTGAGTTCGCTAAGCATCGCAACGTCGTGGATGAAGATGCCGCTTCCGGCTGAAAGGTGGGCGTTTTGCGCAAAGCGGGCCGTGCACGATCCGCCGCTTTTGATTGCCGCGTGAAATTTTCTATCCGTGCGGTCGTGCAGTTCGGAAGCGCCTATGATGCCACCCTTGATAGTAATGTCGCCGCCCGCTTCCAGCATGGCATTGTCGACTGTACCGTCGACGTAAATATCGCCCGTAGCCTTGATGGTCATGTCGGCATGGACATCGCCGGATACATGTACCGTCCCATCGTAGGAAATGTTGCCGGTGTGCAGGTCAACATCCTTGACGGTATAGACCGGTTCCACCGACACCCCGTTCTTTAGTATCACCGGGCAGCCGGAGATGGCGGCAATCAGCGTGTCGGGATCTTTGGGGTCCACAATCGCCCCGGCCAGCTTGGCCGCGAATACGATATTTTTTCCGGCTTTAACCGGGATGATTTTGCCGGTTACGGTTTCTCCCGGTTCGCCGTTCGTTGGCGGAATGCGCCGTATCAATGCATCCCCCGCGTGAACGGTGACGATGTCGCCCAGTTCACGGAAGTCGGCCAGGCCGTGTTCATCGAGACGAGGTTTTCTTTCCTTCATCTTCGGAACGAGACTTTCCAGCCGGCCGTCTATGCCGGCCACAGGCGGCCTGCCGCAAGCGATCCGGATGTTGTCGCCGCCCTCGATCAATGCCTTTTCGATAGCCGGGAGATCAAGCGCTACGGTGATACCCCGGCGTTCCGCTTCCTGCAGAACGCCAGGTAAGGTGACCGGAACGCCGCCGAGAGGCAGCGTGCAGTTGAGGTAAGCGGCCATCGAGTCGATATCGATGCGAATCGAAAACTTGCCGTCCAATGCATCGCCAACGATGATTTCGAAGGCATTGCCTGAATTGTATTTTGCCGCAGCTTCTTTGAGTGTAGGGTGGTGTATGTTGTAACCCCCAAGTCCCGCAGCATGGATGGCTTGCATGAAATCATCAGGGGTAACGGTATTGATGTCACCTTCCGGAGTGAAAGAGGCAACGACCTTTTGCGCTTTTTCATCCAGATGAATGGACAGGTATTTCAAGTGCCTATCTTCCTGCATAGTTCATGATCCTTACGCATGCCGAACCGCTAGTATAACTATCAATGGATAGTCGGCAACCGGTATGGGCTCTGAGGCGTTTCGGACTAATCCGAACACAAACAAGCTCCATCACCGCACAGTCCCAACTGCGACTCGGTTTTGCTCATGGTCTTGCGTACCGTAGCTTTGCTGTTGTCGAATAGCACATCGAAACGCGAAGCTTCGTTCCACAGATTGCAATAGCGCCATTCCAGCACCAACTCGTCGCGCGTCTTGAAGTAGCTCGTATAGCTGGCAGGGGAGGGTCCCAGGATACGCAACACTTCCTCTTTGCTCATGCCGGGTTGGATGAGCGCGAAACTTTTTTGATTCATCACCTTTTCAATCTGCTGCAATTTGCCGTCTGTTCCTATACTGGCCATGTAGGTCTGGTATCCCATCGGGCCTTTGGGGTAGGCGAGCAATACCGAACCATCCGGATTATCCCAGCGCATTGCAGGTTGTCCCATCACGCTCAGCACATTTTCCAGGCGGTCTTCGCCTGGCTTAAGATCCTGCCCCTTATAGGTCGCGCATGCGCCAAGCAGCAGCGCCGAAAAAAGAGCCAGCCACAATTTCATTTTTTCTCCTCGTCGATATTTGAACCGGTTTAATTATGCACTGGATTATGCATTTCTATCTTGGTCATTGTTACACAGGCTTGTTGTTGGTGCGTATAGGAAATTCATTGTTTTTTTGGATAGCGAAAAACTATTAACATTATTGAAAGTAAGGTTTATAATAAACGCGGGCTTCCTGAGTTGTGTCGTCTTCATGGTTTCTTGATGTGTGAATCCATAGCGGTATGCTTGAACTGTTAAAGGATTTCTCTCTCGAATAGTGGGGTCGGAATGGCACTGGCCCTGGGTTTTTTCTTAACGATCTAAAGGAGAGTTGAAATGACTGCAGCGATAATTTTCATTGGTTTGTTTGTTGTGACCGGAATCGCCATTGTTGCCGATGATGTCAAATGGGACAGGAAGAAATAACCGATTCGGCGCAAGCCCGGTTATTTAAAGGGCGCGTCGGGTTTTATGCCAGTACATCAGGCATTTCGGCAATCGCGGATTAACCGTTCAAGGTTTGTTTGACCGGTAGTCATAATTGATTCACTCCAGCCTGGTCTGGATGGTGAACTGGCTTTGCAAAGGGTTGGCGTAAATCGCCAACCCTTTTTTATGCTTGCTGCTAAGTCTGCGGTGCAGTGAATATCGGCAAGGCTTGCAGTGGACATGGAATCAATAATTGCGCTATGCTGAATTCGCAGCACCAGCAATTATTACCTCATTACAGGAAAGGTTATGTCATGAAAAAGAGTTTATTGTCGCTATGTGCCTTGGGCTGTATCGCACAGCCGGTCTGGGCGGCCAACATCACTACACTGGGAACTGTCCAGTCTGATTTCAGGCTGTTCTCTGAGGACTTGGGTTCGGCTTTGAGCTATAAGGCGGTTACTCCCCCCGCTCCGCTGGGCATAACCGGTTTTGATCTGGGCTTGGAAGTGTCTTCGACCGAAATGATCAATTCATCGCTCTGGAACACAATGACGGGCGGCGGCGGCTCGGTGAATTCTCTGGTCGTGCCTAAGCTGCACGTGTTTAAGGGTTTGCCTTTGGGTATCGATGTCGGCGCCTTTTACTCAGCGGTGCCCACCACCAATATCAAGCTGTACGGTGGGGAATTGCGCTATGCAATAATCGAAGGAGGTATGGCCATGCCTGCAGTCGGGATACGCGGCGCGATGACTAAATTGAGCGGGGTCGATCAGCTGGCATTCGGCACCAAAAGCCTGGATATTTCGATTTCCAAAGGTTTTGCGATGTTGACCCCTTATGCGGGTGTAGGCTCCGTTTGGGTTACAAGTACACCTCTTGTTGGACCGCTGACAGAAGAAGCTTTCCGGCAAAACAAGATTTTTGCGGGAGCCAATCTGAACATGGGGTTTACCAATTTTGCGCTGGAATACGACAAAACCGGTTCGGCTGCATCATATAGCGCCAAGCTGGGCTTCCGTTTCTAACGAGTTCAATTAGGCGGGGCAAAGCCAGCCAGAGCCGGGATCGGCTCTGGCTGGCTTTATCATTCGCTCAACGCGTCCAGCGATGGACGGGAGAGCGCCCCCGAAAAATCCAGCCGCCATAGCTGTTCGTCGCAGCGCACATCCACTCCGTCGCAGTCAAAGCCGATCGCCCGTACATTCGTCTCATCGATATTATGTTGCTGTTGCAAGCGATTCCGTAACGCCGCTTGATGCTTCATGTTGGCTCCCGCGAGTAATTCTTCCTCATGTTTGGCAAATGCGTCTGCTTGTGCGACGAGGTAGTGTTCCATGTTGATCCAGTGAATTTTCCCGAAGCCGCCGATGTAACGGATCGCAATCGGGCGGATGCGGTAGAAAGAAAAATCTTGCATGGCCAGATAAACTTGAGCTTCCGGGAAATAGCGCAGATAGCGCAGGCTGGCCCGCTCACGATTAGGCTCAAGCTCGGCATTGCCGATCACGGTAACACGTCCCTGAGTCTGGATATGCGGGTCGCGCTGGTCGTGGGTGATCAGGCTGACGCGCGGGTCGTGCGCGATATTTTTGGTGTGCTCGGCCAGGGCGCTGATCAGGATCAGCAGGCTGCCATCGTGATCCACCAGGTAAGGTGTGATCGAGCCAAACGGGTGGCCATCGAATTTTTTAGACAGGGTACTGAGTGCTCCATAGCGATGGGCGCGCAACATACTGCGAGCTTCGTGGGCATTGTTCATGCAGCGAGCTTCAGCGCGGTTTCTGCCAGTCGTCGACCTAATGCGAAGCACAGTTTCTTTTCGTCTTCAGAAATCGGCTGGTCGTTGGTCAGGCCCGCTACATGGCTTGCGCCATATGGTGTGCCGCCGCTTTGCGTGGCAGTCAGTTCCGCTTCGGAATAGGGCAGGCCGACGATGACCATGCCATGATGTAACAAGGGTAACATCATCGACAGCAGCGTGCTTTCCTGGCCGCCGTGCATCGTGCCGGTGGAAGTGAACAGCGCGGCGGGCTTTCCGACCAGCGCGTGCTTCATCCACAAGCCACCGGTGCCATCCCAGAAGTATTTCATTGCGGAGGCCATGTTGCCGAAGCGCGTCGGGCTGCCCAGGGCCAAGCCCGCGCATTCTTCGAGATCGCGCAATTCGGCATAGGGGGCTCCGCTGCCGGGGATATCCGGTTCGGTTGCTTCACAGACGGTGGAAACTTTGGGTACAGTGCGCAGGCGCGCTCGCACGCCGCCCACCTGTTCCACGCCGCGCGCGATCAACTGGGCCATTTGCCGCGTCGCACCATGTTGGCTGTAATATAGTACGAGGATTTCTTTGTCGGTTATCATTGGCCAATTATAGGGAAACGCTAGTGACATGAGAAATAATTTGCGCGATGTTCAAGTTTTGGCACGTTTGATCGCGAGGCGCTTCGTGCAGGATCGCTGTGCGCAAACCGCCGCAAGCCTGACTTTTACCACGTTATTGTCGCTGGTTCCGATGATCACCATCGCCTTGACGGTGTTCTCCGCATTCCCGGTGTTCGAAGATTTTTCGTCCCAGATCAAGATTTTTCTGTTGAACAACTTGATGCCGGACAATGCCGGGAAAATCATCACTCAGTATATGCAGCAATTTGCCGACAGCGCCACACGCCTGACCGCAGTGGGCATCATATTTTTGGCGGTCACCGCGATGGCTATGCTGCTGACGATAGACAAGGCGTTCAACGTCATCTGGCAAGCCACAAGGCCCCGCCCTTTGGTCAAGCGGCTGGTCGCATACTGGGCCGTGCTGACCCTGGCGCCACTGTTGATTGGAGCGAGCCTGTCGCTGACTTCCTGGCTGGTCGGCATCTCGATGGGGCACGGCAAACTGGTTTCGCCGGCCGGGATTTCTGTGCTGAAAATATTGCCGGTATTTTTCACCACGCTTGCGTTTGCGCTGCTGTTCCGCCTGGTGCCCAACCGTCATGTGTCCCGTCGTCATGCGCTGATCGGCGCGGCTGCGGCCGCCGTGCTGTTCGAGACCATGAACCAAGTGTTCGGTTACTTCATCAGCCATTTCCCTACTTACACTCTGGTTTACGGCGCATTCGCCAGCGTGCCGATATTTTTGATGTGGATATATTTGTCCTGGCTGACCATACTGTTGGGCGCGGTCATCGCCGCTTCGCTACCGCATTGGCGTATTCCTGACGTGCAGCATGTTACACCGGCGGCCCAATTGCTGGATGCGCTGCGCGTGTTGCAAATCATTGCGGACAATTTTCAGCAGGGCAGGGCAAGTACCTTGCCTGATTTATCCAAATCTTTGCATCTCGGCTACGATGCACTGGAAAAAATTCTCGAAACGCTGGTGAAGGCCGGCATGGTGTGTCAAGGGGAGGGCGGAGGCTGGTTGTTGATGCGCGATGTGAGCCATATTCGCGCCTCTGAAGTGCTGCATTTGTTCGTGCTGGATCGCAGTTTATTTCCGTCCGATCACAGCGGTGACCCCTTGCAACAATGGCTGGCGGATTGCGTTGCCCTGCTTGAGCAAAGCACGGATATCACTTTGCAGGAGCTGTTTGCGCGACGCGCTGCCTGAATGCTTGCCCGATACGATGATTTACGCTTTAATGCGCGCCGGTTTGTAGTTTGATGTTTTAGGAGAATGGAATGAAATTCATAGAGTCGCTTTTCGAAGGTTCGTTGTGGAGCAGCCGTTTTATTGTACTGGCTGCGGTGCTGGGCAGTTTGTTTGCCGGCTTTGCAATTTTCTATATGGCCACGGTGGACGTGGTGTATCTGGTGCAGCACATGTTGCATTACGCCGATTCCGACATGACCGAAGAAGCGCGCAAAATATTGCACGACAGGACGGTTTCGCACATCGTCGAAGTGGTGGACGGTTATTTGCTGGCAACGGTGATGCTGATTTTCTCGTTCGGTCTGTATGAGCTGTTCATCAGCGACATCGACCAGGCGCATGAAGGCGAAGGCTCCAGCAAGATACTGGTGATCAACAGTCTGGACGACCTGAAGGCGCGTCTGGCCAAGGTGATCCTGATGATCATGATCGTGACCTTGTTCGAAGAGGCGCTGAACATGAAAATGGATGCGCCCATAGACCTGATTTATCTGGGTGGCGCGATAGCCATGGTTGCGCTGGCGCTGTATCTGACCCATAGCGCGGAGCATGGTGCCAAGGATGGGCATGAAGAAGAGTCTGCCGATGAGGCGGATTCCGGTAAAGAGCCGGCTCATCGAGGCGAGCAGCACTGATGCGCATGCCGCGTGCGTTGCTGGCGGGCTGGTTATTGCTATACGCACTGGGCGCGGCAGCAAAAGAATTCACACTGGAAGATATCCAGGGCAAGACGCATCACCTGGCGGATTACCGGGGCAAGTGGGTGCTGGTGAATTTCTGGGCGACCTGGTGTCCGCCTTGCCTGGACGAGATTCCGGAGCTGGTCGGTCTGCATCAGGCGCATCGGGATAAAGACCTTAGCGTGATCGGCATTGCGATGGATTCGGGATCGCGCAAGAATGTGGCGGATTTCGTCGCATCGCATCGCATGAATTATCCTATCGTGCTGGGGAGCCGCAAAGTTGCCGCACAAATCGGAGAGGTGGACGCCCTGCCTGTCAGCTATTTGTACAATCCCCAGGGCGAACTGGTGAGTTATCAGGCGGGCGAGGTAACGCGAGCCAGCGTCGAGGCTTATATCCGCAAGAAGTGATTCAACCCGCCGCCGAATAATAATTGACGACCTTGCGCGGCGGCAAGGCCCAATGCTTATGCCAGGCAGCGCGCACCAGGTTGGGGTATTCCGGTTTGCCCAGCGTGCCGTTGTAGCGCCCCAGCGCGCGGTACAGATTGCCTTTCTCGATGTCCAGATAGTGGCGCAATATCGTGCAGCCATAGCGCAGGTTGACGCGCAGGTGAAAAAGATTTTGTTCTTTAGTGCCGATCTCGTCTACCCAGAACGGCATTACCTGCATATAGCCGCGCGCGCCCACCTTGGAGACAGCGTATTTCTTGAAGCCGCTTTCCACCTCGATCAACCCTAACACCAGCTCGGGGTCCAGCCCTGCGCGGGTCGCTTCGTAATGGACAGTCTTGAGAAAATCCATCCGGTTGGCCGCATCCGGAAGATTTTTTTGCAGACGGCGCGACATTTCGTTGAGCCAGAAGTCGGCCTCATATTGGGTGGAGAAGGCAAGTTTGGGTGTAGCCTGATCAGATACGCTGCGCTGCAAAACCGCGCGCACACTGGCGGAAAGCGGGGTGTAGATTTGCCCGCCGGCGTATGCCGCAGAGGTGAATAGGCTCGCGGCCAGGAGCAAGGCGCAAGGTACAAAGTACAAGCTAAAGACGGAGCGGCGTATTTCCCTTGCTCCTGGTACCCTGCTCCTTGTATCTGACTTTGTCATATTTTAAATTTTACGAACTCCAGCGCGCTTTGCAAGGGAATGCTCTGTGCAGCAGGGTCGCGTCGCCCCTGATATTCCACGGTGCCTTCCTTCAGGCTGCGCTCACCGACGACGATGCGGTGCGGGATGCCGATCAGCTCCATATCGGCAAACATCACACCGGGACGCTCGTCGCGGTCGTCCAGCAGCACGTCGATGCCGGCTGCTTGCAGCTCGGCATACAGTTGCTTGACTGCATCGCGCACTGCCTCGCTCTTGCTCAGGCCTATCGGCACGATAGCGATCTGGAACGGAGCCATCGCCGCAGGCAACGCGATGCCGCGCTCGTCTAAATTCTGCTCGATCGCGGCGGCGACGATGCGCGACACACCGATGCCGTAGCAGCCCATCTCGATGACTTGTGCCTTGCCTTGCGCGTCCAGATAGGTGGCTTTCAACGCCTCGGCGTATTTGGTGCGCAGCTGGAAGATGTGGCCAACTTCGATGCCGCGGCAGATTGCAAGCAGTCCTTTGCCATCCGGCGATGGGTCGCCAGAAACTACGTTGCGCAGGTCATGAATGTCAGCTTCTTGCAATGGCAGTGTGTCGCGTCCAAAATTTACACCAGTGTAATGGAAACCATCCTCATTGGCTCCACATACGAAATTGCTCATTGCGGCGGCAGTGCGATCAGCGAGAAGTCGTATCCCCTGTCCAGGTGAAAGATTTGAAGATGCTATATGTGCATTGGGAACCGGGCCAATATATCCCGCGCGGCAGCCCATGTGTTGTTCAATCTCTTCATTTGTTGCGAAGCGAAAATCGCCCAGCACCTTGTTGGCTTTGATTTCATTCAGTTGGTGGTCGCCGCGCAGCAGCAGCAACACAAATTTGTTTTCGTGCGTGACTACGGCAATTGCCTTCATTATGTTTTGAGCTGAAGTACTGAAGAATGCGGCGACCTCTTCTATGGACTTCTGGCCGGGAGTAATGACCTTCTGTAACTCTTGCGTGGCAGGGGCGTGCGGCGTGCTTGGTGCGACGGCCTCCGCCAGTTCCACGTTCGCCGCGTAATCCGAATCCGGGCAGAATGCCAGCGCGTCCTCGCCTGCGTCGGCCAGCACGTGGAACTCGTGCGAACCGGAACCGCCGATCGCGCCGGTGTCTGCGGCGACCGCGCGGAACTGCAGGCCCAGCCGCGTGAAGATGCGCGAGTAGGTGTCATACATCACGCGGTAGGTCTGTTCCAGGCTGGCATAATCGGCATGGAAGGAATACGCGTCTTTCATCAGGAATTCGCGCGCGCGCATCACGCCGAAACGCGGCCGCACCTCGTCGCGGAACTTGGTCTGGATCTGGTAAAAGTTGACCGGCAACTGGCGATAGCTGCGGATTTCGCGGCGCGCGATATCGGTGATGACTTCCTCGTGGGTGGGGCCGAAGCAGAATTGGTTGTCGTGCCGGTCGGTGATTTTCAGCATCTGCGGCCCGAACACCTCCCAGCGCCCGGTTTCCTGCCACAGTTCGGCAGGTTGTACGGCGGGCATCAGCAGCTCGATGCCGCCGCTGCGGTTCATTTCCTCGCGCACGATATTTTCTACCTTGCGCAGCACGCGCAAACCCAGCGGCATCCAGGTGTACAGGCCGCTGGCCAGCTTCCTGATATAACCCGCGCGCACCATCAGTTTATGGCTGGCGAGTTCGGCTTCGGAGGGGGCTTCTTTAAGGGTGGAGATGAAAAATTGTGAAACACGCATGGTGAATACGATCCGATCAATGAAATTGAGCGTGCGATTTTACAGGGAATGCAGACATTCCGGTATGCAAAGGAATCTCGGCTCAGCGGATTTGCTTTTCATTGCACGGGAAATGTGAAAGAATCGGCGCATTAAAAATTAACTAAGCAGAGTTGAACATGATAGACCGAGACGGCTACCGCCCGAATGTCGGCATTATCATCACGAACAACAAGAATCAGGTGCTTTGGGGCAAGCGGGTGAGGCAACATGCTTGGCAGTTTCCGCAAGGTGGCATCCAGCATGGCGAAATCCCCGAACAGGCGATGTACCGCGAGTTGCATGAGGAAGTCGGCTTGATGCCGGAGCATGTCAAGATACTTGGGCGCACCCGGGACTGGATGCGTTATGAGGTTCCGCAGAGCTGGAACAAGCGTGAATCGCGCGGGGGGTATCGCGGGCAAAAACAGATATGGTTTTTGTTGCTTCTGGTTGGTCGTGATTGTGATGTCTGTTTGCGTGCCAGTTCACATCCCGAGTTTGATGCGTGGCGCTGGAACGATTACTGGCTGGATATCAATGCCGTGATCGAGTTCAAACGCGAGGTCTACACGATGGCGCTCAAGGAGCTGGCCGGTTATCTTCCGTCCGTCAGGCATGGTACGGCGCATGCCCATCATGCGCACCGGTAGGTCGGGTCATTCCATTTCGTAGTGGGTTAAGGGGCAACGGTTAGTGTTTGCCGGTGCTGCCGAACCCGCCGCTGCCGCGCTCGCTCAACGGGAACTCCTCGACGATATTGAACTTCGCCTGCATCACCGGCACGATCACCAGTTGTGCCATGCGCTCCATCGGCACCAGCGTGAAGGGAATCTGGCTGCGGTTCCACAGCGAGACGAAAATCTGCCCCTGATAATCAGAGTCTATCAGGCCGACCAGGTTGCCCAGCACGATGCCGTGTTTATGCCCCAGGCCTGAGCGCGGCAGAATCATCGCCGCATAGCCCGGATTGCTCAGATGAATCGCAATACCGCTGGGAATGAGCTCGCATTGCTTGGGCTGGATCACCATGTTTTGTTCTATGCAGGCGCGCAGATCGATCCCCGCCGATCCTGCAGTCGCATAACCGGGCATGTTTTCATGCAAACGAGGGTCGAGAATTTTGACATCTACAGAGGGATGCTCTGTCGGGTGGATGCGTTTCATTTCATACTCCCTTATAACGTTGCGCGATGCGCTGCATCAATAGTCTGGCCTGCGTGAGCTTGTCGGCGCGCGGCAGGGTCTGCCTGCCGCTGTCGTCGAACAGTACCAGTTCGTTGTCGTCGCTGCCTATGCAGTTTCTTCGCGCGGCGTTTTTGCTCGGCATATTCGGCGAGATTCTCGCTTTCGGCGGCGAAGCCCACGCAGAATGGCGGATTGGTCTGAGCGGCGACATAGGCCAGGATGTCCGGGTTGGGCACCAGCTCCAGCGTCAGAGGGTTCGCGCTCTTCTTGAGCTTTTGCTGGCTGGGCTGCGCGACCCGGTAATCCGCGACCGCCGCCACACCGATGAAAATATCGCAGCCGGCCAAGTGCTGCTTGACCGCGTCGAACATCTGCCCGGCGCTGGTGACATCGATGCTCTGCGCCCCTTTCGGCTTGGCTAGCGCGGTCGGCCCGGAAATCAGGATGACCTGCGCGCCTAACTCCAGCGCTGCCTGTGCGACGGCATAGCCCATCTTACCCGAGCTGCGGTTGGTGATGCCGCGCACCGTGTCGATTGCCTCATAGGTCGGCCCGGCGGTGACGATAATTTTCACACCCTGCATTTTTTTGATGGGCTGCTGAGCTGATTCCCTCTCCTCACTTGCGGGGAGAGGGGCGGGGGAGAGGGTTATATTATTCAGGAATGCCGAAATGTCCTGAGCCAATTGGGCCGCTTCCAGCATGCGCCCCATGCCTTCTTCACCGCAGGCCTGCACCCCGCTGTCCGGCCCGAGCACTTTCACGCCGTCATCGATGAGTTGCGCGACATTGCGCTGCGTCGCCGCATTCAGCCACATCTCGCGGTTCATCGCGGGAGCCACGATCAGCGGGCAGGCGCGCGCCAGGCACAGGGCGGAGAGCAGATCGTCCGCCAGCCCGTGCGCCAGCTTGGCGATGAAATCAGCGCTCGCGGGCGCGATCACGATAGCATCGGCGGCCCGGCTCAGGTTGATATGCGCCATGTTGTTGGGCACGCTCGCATCCCACTGGTCGGTGTATACGGGCTTGCCGGACAGCCCCTGCATCGTGGTCGGTGTGATGAAGTGGCAGGCCGCGTCGGTCATGACGACCTGCACGTCGATATGCTGCTTGATCAACAGGCGCGCCAGTTCCGCCGCCTTGTAGGCCGCGATGCCGCCGGTGATGCCCAGCACAATGCGTTTTCGATTGGCTTGATTCATAATGCCGCGCATCTTATCAAGAAACGGCCCGTCTGGGCTGGGAGGGTTATATGTCAATCACCGACTGGCCGGCAGGTGAACGTCCGAGGGAGAAGCTTCTTCAGCGCGGTGCGGCAGCGCTTTCCGATGCAGAACTGCTGGCGATTTTCCTGCGCACCGGCGTGACTGGCAAAAGCGCGGTGGATCTGGCGCGCGAACTGCTCGCCCGTTTTGGCAGCCTCACGCAACTGGTCGCGGCCAGCGAAGCCGATTTCTGCGCCACCAAAGGGATGGGGCAGGCCAAATATGTGCAGTTGCAGGCGGTGCTGGAAATGTCTCGGCGTGCACTCAACGAGGAATTGCAGCGTGGCGATGCGCTCAGCTCGCCACGCGTGGTGCGCGACTATTTGCAGCTCCTGCTGAGTGGGCGGCAACAGGAAGTTTTTCTGGTGCTGTTTCTCGATACCCAACATCGCGTGATTGCTTCGGAAGAGTTGTTTCACGGCACCCTCAGCCAGACCAGCGTCTATCCTCGCGAAGTGGTCAAGCGCGCACTGGCGCACAATGCTGCTGCGGTGATCCTCGCGCACAACCATCCTTCCGGTGTGGCCGAACCCAGCCAATCGGATCAACTGTTAACCAATGCGCTCAAGCAAGCCTTGAGTCTGGTGGACGTGAGCGTGCTGGATCACTTCGTGGTGGCGGCAGGGCGGACGCTGTCGTTTGCGGAAAAAGGCATGATTTAACTTTTCCGCTCATCTGGTTGCTTATGCCGTTGGTCGGTTAGATTTTGACTTTGTTATAAGTCATCCTCTACCGTGCGCCAACTTGGCAAACTTATCGAAAGATAAGGACGCAAAGTCACCGGCCTAAGGGAAGCTATGGTAGCGGGACTGCGATACGGATGTTCGTCCGTGTGCATATTGTCCTGCATGAATCCGACTTCTTACGGCCTGCAAACGAGTCATTAAGGAGTATTTCAATGCGTTCAGATCGTGCGGGACTTACTCAAGGTGCGCTGCTCCTGACATCGTTTGTATTAACTGCCTGTGGAGGAGGAGCGGCAACTCAGAAATCGATGACTCAGAAAGCTGCTCCAGCACCGGCACCTGTCATTACCTCCATCGGGACAGATTTCTATTTAACGCTGCCCGATCATCTTTGCACCAGTGCTCCGGCAAAATGCAATAACGCTCCCGTTAACAACCGGCTGATTGTGGCTGGTGCAACGGCGACCACAGGTAATGTCACGTTTAACGGCGTCACCACCCCATTTTCGGTGACGGCGGGGGGAGAAGCCGTACTTGCGCTGGATCCGGCTGTGGTGTTGACTGCGAATGAAATGGTCGAGGCCAAGGCGATACACGTGACAGCATTGTCGCCAGTCTCGGTGCATGTGGTTTCAGAAAATCCAACTTCTGCTGATGGTTACCTGGCCTTGCCTACACCCGGCCTTGGGACAAAATATTATGTGATGTCTTATGCCAGCATCCGGTACACCGGATCGGAATTTGCCGTGGCTGCAACGCAGAACAGCACGACCGTCAGTATTACCCCTACGGCTGCGGGCGCTACCAAACCCGTAGGAACCACATTTACCGTTTTATTGAATGCCGGAGAAACCTATCAGTTTGCTAACCCTGCTAATGCAGATATGACAGGCACACTGGTGGCTGCCGATAAACCCGTTGCTGTAGTGAGCGGCCATCGCTGTACGGATATACCATCCGGCGTGGGGTACTGCGACTATATCGTCGAGCAGTTGCCCGATGTGTCGGTTTGGGGAAAAACATTCCATACTTCGCCGTTTAGTGGCCGGGCGCGTTATACGGTTCGCGTGATGGCGTCCGTGAATGGCACAACCTTGACCACGATACCGGCCGGGCTGATTCCCGGGACATTGAATGCGGGTCAGTTTGTCGATGTTGACTTGACCGGTGCGGGCGAATTTGTATCTAACAATCCTGTGTTGATGGCTCAATTCATGCGCGGCTATGCGGATGATCTGGCCGGAAAAGGCGACCCGAGCATGGTGCTGGTCACGCCAGCGGAAATGGGCATGACCGATGCGACTTTTGGGGTTCATGGCCTTGCCGGAACAAGCGGGACGTTTATGAACGTCGTTACGGAAACGGCCGCGCTAGCAACTTTGAAGCTGGATAATGTGGTGGTGAACACAGCATTGTTCACGCCAATAGGTGGTGCCAGTATTTACTCGGTTGGGACGATTCCGGTTGCCGCTGGAGCTCACTCCCTGCTGGGAACGGTGCCCTATAGCGCACTGGTTTACGACTATGGGATACCTTTAAATGCGGTTTCGTATGCTTATCCTGTGGCGACCAAGCTCTCGATTCCGGCTCCCGTTGCTACCACTACTACATCTTCCACTGTGTGTGCCGAAAAGCAGGAAACTGAAGGTCTGCACTCAAGTTCTGGGCATGACATCCATACAAATAGTGTTAACGATGATCTCGACTGCGACTAATCTTGTACCCTAAATATCTCCGGATGATCTAGATGAATATTGTAAAAATAATAGCTGGGATATCCCTTGCTATGCTGGTCGTAGTGAGTGCAGCCTATGCCCGGGAAATCAGGGCGGAAACGCATCCGCAGACCGAGTCAACTGATGACAAGCAGGCATATGGGCAGTTACTGCTTGAAGCCGAGGCTTTGGTAAAAAACGGCAAGCCAGCAGATGCTTATGCTTTGCTGGAGCCGCACGAATTTGAACATTCCGGTGAAGAGCGCTTTGATTACCTGATCGGTATTGCTGCGCTGGACAGCGGGAGGGCGGATAAGGCGACGCTGGCCTTCGAGCGGGTTTTGATGGTTAACCCTGATTCTGCCGCTGCGAGACTGGATATGGCGCGTGCCTATTATCAGCTGGGTGATCTGCCGCGTGCAAAAACCGAGTTTACAACGTCTTTGCAACAAAACCCTTCCGAGGCGGCGCGCGCCAACATTGAAAAATATCTGGATGAGATTGTTGTACGAGAAGCTGGAAAGCAAACGAGCTACTCCGGGTATGTCGCGGTAACGGCGGGTCAGGATAACAACGTCAATAATTCCACCAGCCAGTCGCAGGTGTTTGTTGATGCGATGGCTGCAAAAATTACGCTCGATCCAAGTAATGTAAAAATATCGGACAGTTACTATGGATTGGTAACAGGCGGGGAAATTACACATAATTTGAATAATCGTTGGGGCTTGTATGCGGGGGCAGATATTCGGCAGCGCGCCAACAGTATGCAGAAGAATTTTGATGCGTTCAGTGTGGATGCGCGACTCGGAGCGATGTTGGTAACGCAAGCCCATCGTGTGCGCATCGGCGTATCGGATGGGCAGTATAGCTTGGGTAATTCGCGCAATAGTGACAGTATCGGGCTGAATGCCGAATGGAGTCGCGTTTTCAGCCCCAGCAATCAACTGAAAGTATTTGGCCAGTATGCTCAATATCGATTTGTCGATGCCGCCATGCAGGTGAACGATTACGACCAGCAGGCGGTGGGCGGCGGTTGGGGGCATGCGCTGGCAGATGGCAAATCGACATTGTTCGGGAGTCTGTATTACGGCACGGAAAAAGATGTTTCGACGCAAATTACAACGGCCACCCCTAACGGCGGGCGAGCAGATGGCGCCAAGCGATTCAGCGGATTACGCATTGGCGGTCAGACAGCTTTTAATGACAGAATCACGCTGTACGCTAATGCTGGGGGGCAAATCGGGGATTACAGCAAAATCAATTATTTTTTTCAGCGGCAACGCAGCGATCGGATGTATGACTTGGCGATTGGGGCGAATTGGCGCTGGGACAAGCTGTGGACACTTCGCCCACAGTTGAATTACTCAGGGAATAATTCCAACATCATCATTTACAGTTATGACAGGACGGATTTTTCTTTGACTATTCGCCGTGATTTCAGGTGAATTAACTCGTGTGAGGTGTAAATCATGAATATCGCAAAACATGTTATTCCCGCTCTGAGCATCTTTCTGGGAGCTTGTTTGATGCTGTTAAGCCAGACTGCTTATGCGGGGGTTGCCGGGAATGTTCAATTTGTTAATGGCAATGCTCAAGTGACCAATGCATCCGGGCAGTCGCACGTTTTGCAAAAGGGTGATGTGATTCACGAAAGCGATACGGTGACTACTGCGAAAGGCGCTTCTGCACAAATCAAAATGCGGGATGGCGGTTTCATCGTGATACGCCCGGAATCCCAACTCAAGTTCGATAGCTTCGTGTTCAGCGGCGAGGAAGACGGCAGCGAAAGGAGTTTTTTCTCCTTGTTGAAAGGCGGTATGCGTGCGATTACGGGTCTGATCGGGCAGAAGAACAAGAGCAACTATCGTATCGCTACCTCTACGTCAACAATAGGCATACGCGGTACGGACCATGAAACTTTTGTTGTGACGCCGGGTAGTGCGTTGGCGGCGTTGGCCCCGGTAGGCACCTATAACAAGGTGAATCTGGGTGAAACCACGATGACAACCGAAAAAGGTACGATTTCAATATTGCCTAACCAGATGGGCTTTGTCGGCGCAATGGATCAGATGCCGCAACTGCAACCGGTTAATCTCAACATCTTTACTGTGATACCAGCTCCTCTGGCACAGGCCAAGGGGGGGTAAAGGCGCGGTGCGCGAGGGTGCGGTAGTGGATAATGTTATTCAAGGACAGGATGCAGCGCCTGGCAATACAGTGCCGAAAAACCAGATTCAGATACCCATCAAAGGCGGAACGGGTGGGCCGACTGCGCCACAGTTGACTTTCTGAACTACTGCTTGCCAGCAGAATACCAACAAACAAGCCCGTATGCGGGCTTGTTTGTTGTGGTTTGGAGGGTTAAATTCGTTTCGCCAGGTTGGCTGCCTTGCCGGTGTAGCTATCCGGCGATAATTGCAGCAGACGTTGTTTTTCATCCTCCGGAATATCCAGCGTATTGATGAAGGCCTGCAGCGAAGCGCGGTTGATGCCATCCTTGCCGCGCGTCAGTTCCTTGAGCTTGTCATACGCGTTCTCTATGCCGTAGCGGCGCATCACGGTCTGTATCGGTTCCGCCATCACTTCCCAGCTTGCGTTCAAGTCTTCCGCGACGCGCTGCGGGTTGGCTTCCAGCTTGTTCAGGCCCTTCAGGCAAGACTCATAAGCGAGCAGCGTGTAGCCCAGTGCGACGCCCATGTTGCGCAACACCGTGGAATCAGTCAGGTCGCGCTGCCAGCGCGAAATCGGCAATTTTTCGGAGAGGTGGCGCAACAGTGCATTGGCCAAGCCGAGGTTGCCTTCGGAATTTTCGAAGTCGATCGGGTTGACCTTGTGCGGCATGGTGGACGAGCCGACTTCGCCTTTGACCACTTTCTGCTTGAAATAGCCGAGCGAGATATAGCCCCAGATATCTCGGTTCAAATCGATCAGGATGGTGTTGATGCGTGCATAGGCATCGAACAGCTCGGCCATGTAGTCGTGCGGCTCAATCTGGATGGTGTAGGGATTGAAAGTGATGCCGCGTGCGGTGACAAATCGCTGCGCGAAGCCTTCCCAATCCACCATTGGATAAGCGGCCAGATGCGCGTTGTAGTTGCCCACCGCGCCGTTGATTTTGCCGAGCATTTCCGTCGCGGCCAGGCGTTGTTCGGCACGCTGCAAACGATACACCACGTTCGCCATTTCCTTGCCCAGGGTGCTCGGTGTGGCAGTTTGTCCGTGGGTGCGGCACAACATCGGCAGGTCGGCGAGCTGGTGGGCGAGATCCTTCAGGCGCATGATCAGGCTTTGCAGCGCGGGCAGCATCACGGCTTCGCGTGCGCCCTTGAGCATTAGCGCGTGGCTCAAGTTATTGATGTCTTCCGAGGTGCAGGCGAAGTGGATGAATTCCAGGGCCTTGCTGGTTTCCGGATTGCTGGACAGTTTGTCGCGCAGCCAATATTCCACGGCCTTCACATCGTGGTTGGTGGTTTTTTCGATGTGCTTGATCGCGGACGCATCGTCTTCACAGAAATTTGCGTTGAGCGCATCCAGCTGTGCGATGGTCGCTGCGGAAAGCAATGGAATTTCTGCAATGTCGGGCTGAGCGCTGAGTGCTTTGAGCCATTCGATTTCGATCAGTACGCGGAATCGGATCAGGCCGAATTCGCTGAAATAGCCTCGTAGCGCATCTACCTTGCCGTGGTAGCGTCCATCGAGCGGAGACAGGGCGGTGAGTTGGGTGAGTGTGGTCATGGTTAGAATTGAAGCAAAGCCAAAGCGCGTATTTTACGCGAATCAGCCATGCCCTTGTTCGATGATTGCGCCACCCAAGCAAACCTCACCATCATAAATTACCACTGATTGCCCCGGTGTGACGGCCCATTGCGCGTCATCGAAGGCAATTTCGCATGAACTATCGGAGATGTCAGTCAGGCGGCAAGGCGCATCGGCTTGCCGATAGCGCGTTTTGGCAGCGTAGGGATGTTCGAGAGTGGGGGACGTGCCGCTGATCCAGTGGCTATCCAGTGCCGTCAGGCGTGCCGCGAGCAAAGCAGGATGATCGTGCCCTTGCACCACGATCAGACGATTGTTTGCCATGTCCTTGCCCGACACGAACCAGGGTTCGCCGGAGGCTTCTTTGGCACCGCCTATGCCCAGTCCCTGGCGTTGTCCTATCGTATAGAACGACAGCCCGATGTGCTTTCCGACCACCTTGCCGTCGGGCGTGCGCATCTCGCCGGGTTGGGTGGGCAGATAGCGATTCAGGAACTCTCGGAAGGGGCGTTCGCCGATGAAGCAGATGCCGGTGCTGTCACGTTTGGCGTGGTTGGACAAACCATGCTGTTCGGCTATGGCGCGTACCTGCGACTTCAAGATTTTGCCGAGCGGGAACATTGCACGGCTCAGCTGTGCCTGGTTCAGGCGATGCAGGAAATAGCTTTGATCCTTGCTGTCGTCGCTGGCCTTGAGAAGCTGGAACAGCCCGTCTTTTTCGCGCACCTGCGCGTAATGTCCGGTGGCGATGGTATCCGCACCCAATTGCATCGCATGTTCCAGGAAGGCTTTAAATTTGATCTCGGCATTGCATAGGATGTCGGGATTGGGCGTGCGTCCGGCCTGGTACTCGCGCAGGAAATAGCTGAACACGCGCTCTTTGTATTCCTTGGAAAAATTCACCGCTTCGATCGGTATGCCGATGGTATCGGCCACCGAGACTGCGTCTAGCAAGTCCTGGCGCGTCGAACAGTATTCGCTGTCGTCGTCATCTTCCCAGTTCTTCATGAACAGGCCGATCACGTCATAGCCCTGCTGCTTGAGCAACAGCGCGGTGACAGAGGAGTCAACTCCGCCGGACATGCCGACCACGACGCGTGGTTTAGTCATAGTGCACCAGCAGATCGAGAGGATAACGTTTGTTTTCCAGATAGTCTTCCACGCACCGCAAAATCAGCGGGCTGCGATGGCGAGCCTGTGTGGCGCGTATTTCGTCTGGCGTCAGCCATATTGCTTGCAGGATGCCTTCATCCAGAGGACGGTCGGACTCATGCCCGGTGATCGTTCCGGTGAAGGCAAAACGCAGATAAGTAATGTCTGATTCGCTGGAGTGCCAGCGATAGATGCCGATTAAATATTGTGGGACAAAGTGGTAAGCCGATTCTTCCAGCGTTTCGCGTACTACTGCGTCGAGCAGGGATTCATGGGCTTCGAGATGCCCAGCGGGCTGATTAAACCTTGCACCTTGCAGGGTTTCTTCTTCGATCAGCAAAAATTTCCCGTCGCGCTCGATAACGGCGGCAACAGTGACATTAGGTTTCCAGGTCATTTTGGAATAAAAAAAGCAGGGTTCCCCCTGCCTTTTTTAAGCATGCGCCAAACTATTACTTAGCGTCTTTTTTGTGCTTTTTTGCTTTTTTTGCTTTTTTTGCTGGCTTAGCTTCGTCTTTCTTAGCTTCTTTAGCTTCTGCCTTAGCAGGAGCAGCGGCAGCAGCAGCTGGAGCTGCCTTGGCTGGAGCAGCGTCAGCAGCAACAGCGGAGAAAGAAACAGCAGCAAATACTGCAGCGACCAATACGGATAAAAGTTTGCTCATTGTGAACTCCAATTTTTAGTAGGTTAATAAACGTTTACGACACTACCGTGTCGGTGGCTATAACGCACTGCATATTTGTTCGGTTGACATCACCAAGCAAAATTCGTGACGAACAGCACCTGAATTACCAGGCAGCTTTCAAGTTGTAAGCTAACAGTAAGCTATGGTGCCGGGGGGGGGACTCGAACCCCCACGCCATCTCTGGCACCGGATTTTGAGTCCGGCACGTCTACCAGTTCCATCACCCCGGCCAAGCGGGGCGCATTATCCATGAAGCGGTGCGCCATATCAACTACAATTCCTTCTTTAATGATTTTTACGTCGATTGTTCATGCGCACCGAGGAATTTGATTTTGCTTTACCCGAGCAGCTGATTGCGCAGTGTCCTCCGGAGCGGCGGGGCAGCAGCCGTTTGTTGTATGCACATGGCGGCATGCTGGAGGACCGCCATTTTGCCGATTTTCTGCAACTGGTCAGGCCGGGTGACGTGTTGGTCTTGAACGATACGCGTGTCATCAAGGCCAGACTGTTCGGTGAGAAAGAGAGCGGCGGTAAAATTGAAGTGCTGGTCGAGCGCGTGCTGAATGATCGAGAAGTGTTGGCGCAGGTGCGCGCCAGCAAATCGCCCAGGGCAGGTTCCATGTTGCGATTGGCGGATGCTGTGCCGATCGAAGTGCTGGGTCGTGAAGGGGAATTTTTCCGTTTGCGCTTTCCCGCTGGCGAGCATGTGCTGGAATGGCTGGAGCGATACGGGCACCTGCCGTTGCCCCCTTACATCACGCACGCGGCCAACGAGGAAGACGAACAGCGCTATCAAACCGTGTTTGCAAGTGTAGCGGGCGCGGTGGCAGCGCCCACGGCTGGGTTGCATTTTGACGAGGCGATGCTGACCAGCCTGCGCTCGCGCGGCGCGCAGATCGTTTATGTCACGCTACACGTGGGCGCTGGAACCTTTCAGCCGGTGCGTGCGGAGAATATTCATGAACACTCCATGCACAGCGAATGCTATGCCGTTCCGCAGGGGACGGTGGCGGCGATACAGCAGGCGAAGGTGCGCGGCGGTCGCGTGATTGCGGTGGGCACCACCAGCCTGCGCGCACTGGAGAGTGCGGCAGCGAGCGGTGAGTTGCAGGCTGGGGCGAGCGAGACCAATATTTTTATTATTCCCGGCTATCGTTTCAAGGTGGTGGACGTGCTGCTCACCAATTTCCATTTGCCAAAATCCACATTGCTGATGCTGGTATGCGCCTTCGGTGGCATGAGCGAAATGCTTGCCGCATACAGGCATGCGGTGGAACAGAAATATCGCTTCTTCAGTTATGGCGATGCGATGCTGATCGAGCGGCAGTCTGGCTAAAATGTAGGAGCCCGATTCATCGGGCGATTATTGATTGTATCCTGCGGCAGTGAATGATTCTGCTAGGATTACATCACCGCATCCACAGAAAGGAAGCAAGCATGGCAGATTACAGTTGGTGGTTTGTGGCGGCATTGCTGCTAGCCGGAGCAGAGATGGCGACCGGCACCTTCTACATGCTGGTGGTGGCGCTGGCTATGGCGCTCGGCGGAATCGCGGCGCTGGCCGGTTTCGATATGGTCTGGCAGTACGCGCTATCCGGCATCGCCGCTGTCATCGGCACGGTCGTGCTGTATCGCATCCGCGCCGCGCGTCCAGATGCCGCGCAGGAGGACAACAGCCTCGACACCGGCCAGCCGGTGAAACTCATCCGCTGGAACGACGACGGCACCGCGCGCGTGCATTATCGTGGCGCGGAGTGGGATGCGGAACTGGAATCTTCCGACACGCCGCGCGAGTCCACGCTCTACATCAAAGCCATGCTAGGCAACAAACTCATTCTCACATCACACAAACTCTGAAGGAGGGCATCATGGAAATCGCTTTTTTAATTCTTGTCGCAGCCGTCGTTTTCGTCATTAAGGCGCTCAAGGTGGTGCCGCAGCAGAACGCATGGGTGGTCGAGCGCTTGGGTAAATTTCATGCCGTGCTGTTGCCGGGGCTGAACATCGTGATTCCGTTCATAGACCGCGTGGCCTACAAGCACATGCTCAAGGAAGTCCCGATGGATGTGCCCAGCCAGATTTGCATCACCAAGGACAACACCCAGTTGCAGGTGGACGGCATTCTGTATTACCAGGTCACCGATCCCAAGCTCGCCTCCTACGGCACCAGTGATTTCGTGTTTGCCATCACGCAACTGGCGCAAACCACCTTGCGTTCGGTGATCGGCAAGATGGAGCTGGACAAAACTTTTGAAGAGCGCGACGACATCAACCGCGCCGTGGTGAGCGCCTTGGACGAAGCCGCGCTGAGCTGGGGCGTCAAAGTGCTGCGCTACGAGATCAAGGACCTCACCCCGCCGAAAGAAATCCTGCATGCGATGCAGGCGCAGATCACCGCCGAGCGCGAAAAGCGCGCGGTTATTGCCACCTCCGAAGGCAAGCAGCAGGAACAGATCAACCTCGCCAACGGTGCGCGCCAAGCCGCGATTGCCAAATCCGAAGGCGAGAAACAAGCCTTCATCAACCGCGCCCAGGGCGAAGCCGAAGCGATCAGAACCGTGGCCGATGGCAACGCCCAAGCCATCCGCATCGTCGCCGCAGCGATTGAAGCCCCCGGCGGCATGAACGCCGTCAACCTTAAGGTCGCGGAAAAATATGTCGAAGCGTTTGCGCATGTCGCCAAGGAAGGCAACACCCTCATACTCCCCGGCAACCTCGCCGACATGGGCGGGCTGGTGGCGACGGCGATGAGTATCGTGAAGGCGCAGAAGTAAGGGACATCAAGTTGTAATCGGAGGGAAAAGTGGAAATATTCGTAAGGCAGCGCAGAAATCTTGTTCTTGTGAGTTTTGTTCTTCTGATTTCATTGATGTTTCATGTCCAGCTCCAAAAATTTAATGTGCTTGGCAATGAGTTCCCATTCACTGAGCCACATCGAGCGTCAACTATGCTATGGCCGCTGTGGTTGTATTGGTTAATAAGATACTTTCAAGCTTTCAATGAAGTTGGCCTGCAACAATTGCTGAGTTCATTTTCTGGACGATTTGCCATGTCTATTCAGAATTTTGTGGCTGCACGACTTAAAGGTGGGAATGCAGATATATACCAGCAGGCTCAAAAAACAAATCCATTGGGCCAGTTGCGTTTAACAATGGTCAGAACTATTGGTAAATATGAGTATTTATTCGCAGTTGATGTTTACGACAATGAAACAAAAAGCGGTACGGGACTTGGCGAGCAGTCAATGAAGCTGAAAGGGGGAGAAGTATTTCGTCTAAGAATTGGAACGGGTCTCTGGGTGACCGTTTTTACAACGGCGATTACTGAATATATTTTGCCATTCATAATCGCAGCCGCCCCAGCCGTCTTGCTCATTTTGGAAGCTAGGTAGTGTGAGCAAAGGCTGTCAAGCAGTGCCTTGCATTTTTATACGGCTGAATATCTGAAGTGAATTTCCTCGCTCATGCACTGCTGGCTGGCGACGACCCGGCGCTGATCGTGGGCGGAGTGGTCGGCGACTGGATCAAGGGCGGATTGCCCGGCGCGTTGCCGGACGATCTGGCGCGCGGCGTGGCGCTGCATCGCGCCATCGACAGCCACGCGGAAACGCATCCCGCTTTCAGGCAGAGCCGCGCGCGCGTCTCCACTACACGCCGCCGTTATGCCGGTGTGCTCGTCGATATATTCTACGATCATCTGCTGGCGCGGCACTGGGCGGCTCTGCATCATCATCAGCCGCTGGAAGTATTTTGTGCCAGTGTCTATGGCCTTATCGAAGAACGGATGCACCAACTTCCCGAGACCTCGCATCTCGCGTTGCGCATGATGGCGCGCGAGGATTGGCTGTCCAGTTATGCGGATATTGACGGCATAACCGATGTGCTGGCGCGCATGTCGCGCCGCGCGCGTCAGCCGAATCCATTGCTGTCGGGCGAGCAAGAGTTCCTTGCCGACGTCGAGGGATACACACGCGATTTTCATGCGTGGCTGGAAGATACGCGTGCGTACTGTGTGCAGTGGCGCTTGGCATGATGAAGAATGCTGAACAAGTTCTCCGTCCACCCTTCGACAAGCTCAGGGCGAACGGGTTTATTAAACTCAACGGACTGAGTTTGGCAATCGGTTAGAATCGCGCCCTTATGAAATTTACTTTGCACAAAACCGACGGCCTCGCCCGTCGCGGCACTTTGCAACTCGCCCACGGTGCTGTTGAAACCCCAGCCTTCATGCCGGTGGGAACCTATGGCACGGTCAAGGCGATGTCGCCACAGGAGCTGAAGGAAATCGGCGCACAGATCGTGTTGGGTAATACCTTCCACCTGTGGCTGCGCCCGGGCCTTGAGGTGATCGAGGCGCATGGCGGGCTGCATCGTTTCATGGGCTGGGACGGCCCGATACTCACCGACTCCGGTGGCTTTCAGGTATTCAGCCTGGGCGCGTTGCGCAAGATCACCGAGGAGGGAGTGAAGTTCCAGTCTCCGGTCAATGGCGACAAGTGTTTTTTATCTCCGGAAGAATCCATGCGCATCCAGAAGGTGCTGAACTCCGACATCGTGATGATCTTCGACGAGTGCACACCGTATCCAGCCGACGAGAGGATCGCAGGGGAATCGATGCGCCTGTCGTTGCGCTGGGCCGCGCGCAGCAAGCTTGCACATGAAGGCAATAGCAATGCGTTGTTCGGCATCGTGCAGGGCGGGATGTATGAGTATCTGCGCGACGAATCGTTGCGTGAGCTGGAGCGTATCGGTTTTGACGGCTATGCGATCGGCGGCCTGTCGGTGGGCGAGCCCAAGGAAGACATGCTGCGCATACTCCGGCATACCGCGCCGCAACTACCTGCCGATAAGCCGCGCTACTTGATGGGCGTCGGCACGCCAGAAGATCTTGTGGCCGCCGTTACGCAGGGCATAGACATGTTCGACTGCGTGATGCCGACGCGCAATGCGCGCAACGGCATGCTGTTTACCCGATTCGGCGATGTCAAAATCAAGAATGCTCAATACCGCCTGGATATGCGCCCGCTCGACGGACAGTGCGGCTGTTATACCTGCCGCCATTTCACTCGTGCCTATTTGCATCATTTGCATCGCCTCAACGAAATCCTCGGTGCGCGCCTCAACACTATACATAACTTGCATTATTACCAGGAGTTAATGGCTGGCATCCGTACGGCTATTGCGGCGGGGAAATTCGGGGAATTTGTGGCCCGCTTCAGGCAAGAGCGTAGTCAGAGTTAGCCGGCTGCCGGCCCCGCATGATGCCTTGCGCCATGTCGCTACTGTGGATGGTCAAGCCGCATCGGCGATTGGGTGATGCGCATGTCGCGCTGTTCCATTGCCAGCGCCAGGAAATCATCGGCAGGCAAAGGGCGGCTGAACAGGAATCCTTGTGCCTGGTGACAGCCGAGTTGTTGCAGGGATGAGAGTTGGGTTGCTGTCTCGACACCTTTAGCGACCACCGTCAAGTTCAGGCTGTTCGCCAATGCGATGATGGTCGACACAATGGCGATATGATCGGCATCATCCGGAATATCCTGAATGAATGAACGATTGATTTTGAGCATGTCGATCGGAAAGCTTCTCAAGTAGCCCAGACTCGAATAGCCGGCGCCGAAGTTGTCGAGCGAAAATTTGATACCCATGCGCTTGAGTGCGTCGAAATTGGCAAGTATCGATTCGTTCATGTCGGTCAGCAGTCCATCCGATATTTCGATATGCAAATTCCTCGGATCGATCTCCGACAGTTCCGTTATGCCTGCGATCATCGTTGCCAGACCCGTAGTGACGAAATGTCGCCGCGATAAGTGGACAGATATGGTGAACCGATCCAGCTCCAAGCCACTTTCCCGCCACGTTTGAAATTGAGCGCAGGCTTCGCTCAGCACCCACTCGCTGAGCGACACGATCAGGCCGCATTGTTCGGTCATCGGGATGAATTCTGCCGGTGAAATCCAGGTTCCGTGAGGGTTGGGCCAGCGCAGCAGGGCTTCGGCCCCGACGATTGCCCCCGACTTGAGATCAATAATGGGCTGGTAATAGAGCACGAATTCGTTATTCTTCAACGCACGCCACATTTCATCTTCTATCTGCACCTGCTGCTGCACTTCCTCATCCATATGTTCGGTGAACATCTGATGCCTGTTGCGGCCGAGGCGTTTTGCGCTATGCATTGCCATGCCTGCCTTGCGTATCAGCGATTCCGCGTCTTTTGCATGTTCCGGATAAAGGGCGATGCCTATGCTGGCGGTAACATGAAGTTCACGTCCATCAACCTCAATAGGCTCAGCGATGACGCCGAGCATTTTCTTTGCGATCTGGAACAGATCGACGTTGGAATGGATGTCGGGCAGGCTCACGATAAATTCGTCGCTGCCGTGGTGAGCTGTGGTGTCGCTCTCGCGCAGGCAGCGCACCAGGCGTTGCGCTACTGTTTGCAGCACCTTATCGCCGATGAGATGCCCCAGAGAGTTGTTGATGCTCTGGAGATTGTCGAGATCAATCACGGCTACAGCAAGCAAGTTATTATGGCGTTCTGCAGCAGCCAGGGATAGCTTGATCCGATCCAGCAGCAACACCCGGTTGGGCAGGTTGGTCAGCAGATCGTGGGTGGCAAGGTGGTTGAGATTTTGTTCGATACGGCGTTTTTGTTCAGATTGGTTCCTGATGACGTTGTCGGCATGCCTGACGATAAAAAACAGGATCACGTAGAGGGTGACTAATACCGCAACCTCACTCATGGTGACGAGGCGCTCTTCCCTTTCATCGCTTGCCAGCAGGTCGGAGACATCGGTGTAGATATTCATCACCCCTTCGATGGACCCGTCCACATTGTTGCGCAGCGGGATGTAGCTCGACAGCACATCGCGATCCACAATATCCCTGTCGAAGGCACTGAACTTGTCGTGATGGGCAATTTCACTTTGCGTCAGCCCTTTGCGGGCCGAGAGAAATCCGGCGTCATTGCCGTTGCGGGTGCCGATCTGGGCTGCATCTGTTGAGAACAGCATGCGCCCATCGAGTTGGTATATCTGTACCCCGACCGTAGGGGTGTTGCGTATCACATTGCGCACATTCAGGCTGAGTCTGGCAATGTCGGGATGACTGCGCAGGGCGTTGGCATCCAGCAAGTTTGAGGTGTTGGCGAAGCCGCGAAATTGTGGCCACAGGTTGTTTGCAAAAAACTGGGTCAACATGGCGTTCTGATTTTCGCCCAGCCTGAGCAAATAGTTTTTTTCGAACATCTTGTGGAGCATGCCGAGGACGACTGCGGCCAACACCATCGAAATCAGGCTGGCAATAGAAAAATAGCGCAGTAGTCGAAACATGAATCACCTTGTTGGCAGGTATACGATTTGCAGAAATGATGGGTGCCGGATGCCAGGGCAAATGATCGAGGTTGTTTCCTCGCCTATTGACTGCCTGGCGCGACAGGCGCCTCTTGATGGGCGATTTCCGGGGAATCATAGGGGAATGCTCGGGGCGCTGTCAATGTAAAGGGCTGAAATAAGAGCCATGCTTGTCAGTTACAAAATTCCGGATATTCTGCGACAAAACCGGGAGGATATAAACTGAAGCGGCTACCCCATCTGTGGTTTGGGCGTACCGAGATAATATCCTTAGCATACTCAATGTGTTCGCGCCGACTGAATATTGACCCAGGGCCGTTCGCTGTATTTTGATCCAACAGTCGGGGAAAGGCTTCAACGGCTGGACGCGGTATGCTCGCTTGGAGTAGGCAGTGCTGGATCAGAAGGATAGCTACTTTAGCGCTTAGCCCAGCGGCCAATCCTATATAAGGAGATTCGAACATCATGAAATCAGTCATATTCAAACTTTGTTCTGTATCCCTGTTGGTTTTGCTGGCGGCTCAAAGTGCAAGTGCGGGTGACGTTGTCGTTATTTCCAATCCTGGAACCACCATTTCTGCCGGCGAGG
>JACPYR010000007.1 GCA_016195965.1 Nitrosomonadales bacterium
GAAAATACAGATTTCGGTTGTGCCATTGGTATGGTTGCTGCCGATTGGGTTGGTTGCGCCCAGATTGTGCTTGGTGTTGGTAACGCTGGCCAGTGCGACGCTGCTTACTGCCATCAGTGTCAAACCACCGGCTAATTTAGCAATTGTAGAAGTTTTCATTTGAGAATCCTTTATAAAGTTTAGAAAAAGTAGAGTGAAGCTATTTCCTTTTTTACACTTGCCCTACCGTTCAGTGTTGATAGTGCAAGCAATAATAAGCAGATAGCGTGCCAGCATCACAATACACTGTTTAATAACAGATAAACTAAAACACCCTCACCCCCGATCCGGCGTTTGTCTCGTAATCAGGAATGCCGGATCGGAGAATTTTCTTAATTTTGGGAGATTTCAGAGAGTTTACTAAATTGATTTATCTGCAAAGCCGAGGCATTTACTGGGAAATATTTGGGGCAGATACGGCACCATGCAGACAGACACATTTAACAATAACAACTCACTCCGGAAACACGCCCGTACTCAGATAGCGATCGCCACGGTCGCAAACGATGAACGCAATCACCGCGTGCTCGACTCGTCGCGAGATGCGCAATGCCACAGCCAGCGCACCACCTGATGAGATACCTGCAAAAATCCCCTCTTCGCGCGCCAGACGGCGTGTCATTTCTTCGGCGTCCTGTTGACTGACATACTCCAGCCTGTCCACATTTTTTCCGTCATATATCTTAGGCAAATAAGCATCGGGCCATTTGCGGATGCCCGGTATCTGTGCGCCCTCTTCCGGCTGCACGCCTATGATCTGGATGGCGGGATTTTGCTCCTTGAAAAACCGCGCGCAGCCCATGATGGTGCCGGTAGTACCCATGCTGCTGATGAAATGGGTGAGCTTGCCTTGCGTGTCGCGCCAGATTTCCGGCGCGGTACCTTCGTAATGCGCAAGCGGATTATCCGGATTGGAAAACTGGTCGAGAATAATGCCGCGCCCTTGGTCGCGCAATTTCTCCGCAGTGTCGCGCGCCAGCTCCATACTGCCCTCCTTCACCGTCAGCACCAACTCGGCTCCGAACGCGCGCATCGTCTGGCGGCGTTCTATGCTCTGATTCTCCGGCATCACCAAAATCATCTTATAGCCGCGCATCGCCGCAGCCATCGCCAGCGCAATGCCGGTGTTGCCGCTGGTCGCCTCGATCAGCGTATCGCCCGGCTTGATCTCGCCGCGCGCCTCGGCATGGCTAATCATCGACAACGCAGGCCTGTCCTTCACCGAACCGGCGGGATTGTTGCCCTCCAGCTTGGCCAGCAGCACATTGCTGGTATGGCCCGGAATACGTTTGAGTTGCACCAGCGGCGTATTGCCGACAAATTCTTCTATGGTTGGATACATCACTCCGCCTTGATCTTTCTATCTAAGTGCCTAATCATAACTGCGTAGGCGAGAAACTGGAAATGCCGATAAGCTCGGCAAGCAAGCCATTGCAATGTCGTGCTAGCATCCCGTTGCGATACTTTATCGAGCATCCTGGAATTACGAGCACCTCTATTTTGAGAGCACCTCTATATTTGAGAGCACTGGAGAAACAAATGAAACAGCTTAAAGTCATCTTGCTAAGTCTTGGCGCTGGAATGGCGCTAGGGATGTGGTTCGGGGTAAATATCGGGCGCGAGGAACCTTTTTATTCCAACCCGTTTGACCCCAGTTCGCTGAATCAGAAACTCAAGAAAGCCACGGGAGAAACGCTGGAAAAAAGTGGCCATGCCCTGGAAAAAACCGGGCAATCCCTGCAGGACAAGTTGAACAAATAGACGGAGTAGTTACAACTCATACAACAGACGCGCAGGAGGCATTCCATGAAACTGTTAGGCACCGATACCAGCCCTTATGTGCGCAAAGTGCGCCTGGTGTTGCTGGAAAAAAATATTCCCCACACTTATCTCGTCGATCCACCCCGTGAGCCGGGCAGCCAGGTAGCCCGCGTCAATCCGCTGGGCCGCATTCCGGCTTTGCTACTGGATGACGAGACCTGTGTGTTCGATTCGCCGGTGATCGCCGAATACGCGGATACGCTGAACGACACTCCGGCCCTGATTCCGCGCGGCGATGCGCTGGCACGCATGCGCGTCAAGCGCTGGGAAGCGCTGGCGGATGGCATCATGGACTCGGCAGTTGCGGTGCGCACCGAACGTATACGCCCTGCAGACAAACAGGAGCCCAACAACATCAGCGTACACAACAATGCGATCACGCGCGCACTCGCATATGCGTCCGAACAGCTGGGTAACAAGAAATGGTGCGAAGGTTCCTCGATCACACTGGCCGACCTGGCGTTGGCGAGCGCGCTGATCTATCTGGACTTGCGCCAGACCGAGCGCGACTGGCGCGGTGCCCACCCCAATCTGGCCGCCTGGTTTGCACGGATCAGCGAGCGCGCCAGCGTGCGCACCACGCTCGCTGGCTAAGCAGCGCAATCGGTGGGCGTGTCATCCCGATTTTTTCAAACTGATCATCAACACGCCAACCAGCACCAGAATAGAACCGCCGATTTGCGCCAACGACATCTGCTCGCCCAGGAACGCATAAGCCAGCAAGATGGTCGAGACCGGGCCGACCGATCCGATCATCGAGGTGTGCATCGAACCGATGCGGCGCATCGCCGCGGCCAGCATGAAGGTCGGCAGCACGGTGGAAAACACCGCCATCGCGATACCCAGCCCATACACCCGCAACGGAAGATGCAAGTCCGTAACGGTATGCGTGACGGCGAATTGCACCAGGCAGGCGATGCAAGCCACCGTCAACACATAAGCGGTAAAGCGGTTCGCGCCTATCCTGGCGATGGTATGGCCCGCTCCGACCAGATACACCGAATATGCCAACGCGCTGCCGAAAACCAGCAGCGATCCGGTTAACGCATCATGCTGCAAAACGTGCATGTCGTGCATATATACCAAGGCGATGCCCGCGTAGCTGATCAGCAAGGCCAATAGAATGTTGCGCCCGACCCGTTGCTTGAATACCAGCGCTGAAATTAACACCACCATGGTCGGATACAAAAACAGGATGAGTCTTTCCAGGCCTGCGCTGATGTATTGCAAACCCATGAAATCGAGGTAGCTGGCCAGGTAATAGCCGACCAGCCCCAGCCCTACGACCGCAAGCTTGTCTTTAAAGGTGAGCGCCTCGTTGCGGCTGTTGCGATTTTCCAGCGCCGCAACGATCAGGAAGAAAGGCAGCGAAAATGCCATGCGCAAGGCCAATAAAGTGATCGCATCCACCGCATCGACATAGGCCAGTTTGACCATGACGGCCTTCGCGGAAAAGCCGATTGCCGCGACCAGCGCGAGCGTGACACCGACGATTTTCTGGCGCGCGGAAAAAATTTGTGCTGTTGCAGACATGCGAGACCCCCGGTAAATACTGCGGGTCTTGATGCGGAACGCTAAGCAAGCGAGGCCTAAACAATCACTATCAGACCCGCGTTGCCATAATGAAATGCTTCAGAAAGACAGAAACGCGGCTGTGGTTATGCACCGCAGTCGTTTGCCGAGGAGGATGGAACCGGAATATGAGGCGCAGCTGGTTTTCATAGGATCGCACTATACGAAAACCCGTGCGGCATGTCGATGCAAATCTTTACTTGGCCGTACGCCGCGCCGCATGGCCTGATGCCAGACTATAAATGATCAGCAGGTCTTGTTCGCTAACGTCGATGACGCCGTCCATCTGGGTCAGCGCCCATTCGATATCCTCCGCCCCAAGGTCGCCCGGTCTGCTCGCAATCAATGGCTTCATCGCGCTGGGCATGGGATAACGCCTGCCGTTGATCAGATTATTGATAACCAGCGCCAGCAGCAGCGAAAGAATGGCGTTCGCAAGTACCGTGCTGGCAGCCCAGTCCCACCCATTGTGATGAAACTGGTCGGCCGACAGTACCATGGTCATTGCAGTTGCCCCGCCGGGCGGATGCAAACAATGCGACAAATGCATCAATAAAACCGCAATCCCGACAGCACAGCCCGCTGCCAGAACCGGGTCGGGAATCAGCAGGCTGCATGCCCAACCTATCATGCCTGAGAGCAGGTTGCCCGCAACTATCGCCCACGGCTGCGCCATCGGGCTATGCGGTGCCGCGTATAGCAAAACTGCAGTGGCCGCCGAAGAGGCCAGCATGATCAGCGGATAATCTATGTGAGGAAGGAAACGCATTGCGAATCCCATCAACAAAATGCCCGTCATTGCAGCCAGCGCAGCGCGGATTTTTTCGCTAAGTGGAACAGGATCGAAACTCGGTTTGAATGCTGCAATCACATCTTTAAAATTCATCAGGCGCTCCGCGTAAATGTCATCTCAGAAGGGAGCCAACCCTCCATATTGATACATGCAGAATATATCTTACGTCGATTTGGTTCTATTGGCTATCAGCACAGCCCAAACGCCCAGTGCCAGATAGCACAGCAACGACCACTCCGGAATACCAAGCGTGAGGAAAGTCCAACCTTTTGCCGCACATTCTCCGGAGCCATGCATTAATTGCTTCAGAACGCTCGCCATCGGCATCGTTTCCAGCATGTAGTCCAGCCCGGGACCACAGGCTGGCACCTGGTCTTTAGGCAGGTGCTGTATCCAGATGTGGCGCGATGCGACCGCGACACCGGTCAGCGACAACAATGCGATCAATGCCGCATACATGCGCTCTCCGGCACGTTTCGGGCCGTGTAACAGGGCAAGCGCAAACACTGTCAATATCGCGATGAATATCACCCGCTGCACCATGCACAAAGGGCAAGGGTCTTGATGTTCGACATATTGCAGATACAAGGCGAAGCCCATCAATCCGCCGGCAAACAGCGCCCCCGCCAGATACAACCAGCGATTGGAAATGTTGGACCAGAGTTTACACATCAACAGACATCCTTTCTTAACGGCTTCTTGGCAAACGGTAGTTCGATTGAGCAAACTTTGCCAGCATCCGGCTCCCACACCCACGCATGAGCGTAGCCCATAGATTGCCAATTCAGGTGAAGCAAGGGAACGGATTCTATCCGCCAGACTGATGTGAATCAACGCGATCGCATGTGCGACCGATACAAGAAGCGATTAAAGCTAACCGCCCCTTGCAGTATTTAAACCGGAGCGCTCTCCGGTTTGATCGACCTTTTCAAGGCGATGACCGGTGCCTTGAGGCTGCCCTTGTTCTGATTATCGTCTACCAGTTGTTGCAGTGAGACTGCCTGCAGGTAATCCAGGATGCTATCGTTCAGCCCCATCCACAAGCTATGAGTAATGCATGGATGTTGTTCGCCATGACAGTTGCCCATACCGCCGCATCTTGTTGCATCCAGCGGCTCGTCCACTGCCGTCACGATTTCTGCAACGGATATTTTGTTACCCGGGCGCGCCAGATAATAACCGCCACCCGGCCCGCGTACGCTTTCAACGATATTGTTCCTGCGCAACTTGCCGAACAACTGCTCCAGATAAGAAAGCGAAATTTTTTGACGCTCACTGATGGCCGCCAGCGTGACTGGAGCTTTACCGCCGCTCATCGCAAGGTCAACCATTGCCGTCACCGCAAAACGCCCTTTAGTAGTTAATCGCATATCATCTCCCGGTCATTGATAGAGTTCGTTAAATTCAACTCAAGCTGAATTGTAAATAACGATATGCGTAATCATATAATCACCCCAAATTTTAGTCAACAATCTTATTCAAGTGATTAGGGTCAAATTTATCGGCCGTAGCGCGCTCCTCGTCGACGCGCACCCCCATCTTTTCCAGTTGCTGCAAAATAAAATCGATGCGCTGATCTACCGTTACGCTATGTCCGATCAGCCCGTGCAGCGCCTTGTTGACCGGATCGTTCTGGTCGTTGCCTATCCCGTAAGCATTAAAGCCCGCAGCAGCTTTTTTCTCCTCATCCAGGATGCGCGCCGGAATACCGGTTGCGGTCGCCCCGGATGGAACATCCTTGACCACCACCGCATTGGAACCTATCTTCGCTCCGCTGCCTATGGTAATCGGGCCGAGTATCTTGGCTCCCGCCCCCACCACGACCCCATTGCCCAGCGTAGGATGGCGCTTGCCTTCCTTCCAGGACGTGCCTCCCAAAGTCACGCCGTGATACAGCGTCACATCGTCG
Organism: Nitrosomonadales bacterium; assembly: GCA_016195965.1. Classification (GTDB taxonomy): domain Bacteria; phylum Pseudomonadota; class Gammaproteobacteria; order Burkholderiales; family Gallionellaceae; genus Gallionella. The sequence continues at coordinate 6,135 of JACPYR010000007.1, forward strand.
CCGATCTCGGCGGTCTCGCCTATCACCACGCCCATGCCGTGGTCGATGAAGAAGCGCCTCCCTATCGTCGCCCCGGGATGGATCTCGATGCCGGTCAGCCAGCGCGCGAAATGCGACAGGAAGCGCGCCATCCATTTCAGGTTGGCATGCCATAGCGTGTTCGACATGCGATGCAAGACGCGCGCATGCAATCCCGGATAGCAGGTCAGCACCTCAAAGGTGCTGCGCGCCGCAGGGTCGCGGTCGAATACGCTGGCGATATCCTCTCTGATATTTTTAAACATCATTTATGCTCTTGTAGATAACGTGTTTTCAGACGCGCATTGTACTCCGTCGTGACACTCAGGATGCCGCGCAGGATGTTGATTTCCTCCTGCTCCAGCCGCGCGCGCGCATACAAACGGCGCAGCCGCTGCATCAGCCGCGCCGGATTTTGCGTGGTGAAAAAACCGATCTCGAACAGCGCCTTTTCCAGGTGCGAAAAAAAACCTTCGACCTGTTCATGCGGCGCAGGATGGGTTTCCGCAAGCGCCGGCAAACCGGCCCCGGCGGCGACGCTTAACTCGTAGCACATTACCTGTACCGCCGCCGCCAGGTTGAGCGAAGAAAAATCCGGGTTCGCGGGGATATGCGCCAGCAGCTGTGCGCGGCCCATTTCCTCATTGGTCAGGCCGGACATCTCGGTACCGAACAGCAGCGCCACGGGCTGCGCGGCGGCGTGCTGCTGCAACAGCGGCATCGCCTCGCGCGGGGTTTTCACCTCAAGGGAAATATCGCGCAGCCGCGCCGTCATCGCGACCGTGAACACCACGCCCTGCAAGGCCTCATCGATCGAGCCGCACACCACCGCGTCGCGCAGCACATCGTCGGCTCCCGCCGCCATCGCGTCGGCTTGAGGATCGGGAAAATGGCGCGGGTTGATCAGATACAAATGACGCAGCCCCATCGTCTTCATCGCGCGCGCCGCCGCGCCGATATTGCCCGGATGAGTGGTGTGGCTGAGTACCACGCGGATATTATTCAACATAAATCTATCACTCAATTCAAAATCAAATCCTGATCCGCAGATTACGCAGATTTAAACTATCCAGCCAGAGAAAATGCTACTCCCCTATTGGTTTTAATCTGTGTAAATCTGCGTAAACTGCGGATAACCGGTTTTTACAGGTTTATTGAAAGCTCAATACCAACTAAAATACGGCCTGCAATTTTACAGTTCATTAAAAAGGTCGTTCATTTATGCATCCCATGCTCAACATCGCGGTGAAGGCCGCGCGTCGCGCCGGCAATCTGATTCAACGTTCTGCCGACAAGATCGATCACCTTACCATCACCAAAAAGTCCCACGCGGATTTCGTCAGCGAGGTTGATCGCGCCGCCGAGCAGACCATCATCCAGACCCTGCTGGAAGCCTATCCCGACCATGCGATTCTAGCAGAAGAGAGCGGTACTCAAGGTGAGTCCGAATTTGTCTGGATCATCGATCCGCTGGATGGAACGACCAATTTCCTGCATGGTATCCCGCAATTCGCCGTGTCGATCGCCTTGCAGCACAAGGGTATCATCACCCAGGCCGTGGTGTACGACCCGAACAAGAACGAGCTGTTCACCGCCACGCGCGGACGCGGCGCCTTTCTCAACGACAAACGCCTGCGCGTGACCAAACGCCTGCATCTGGCCGACAGCCTGATCGGCACCGGTTTCCCCTACACCCGATTCGAGCACATGGACGCCTACCTGGCGATATTTAAAGAGCTGATGCAAAAAACTGCCGGCCTGCGCCGCCCCGGCGCCGCCTCGCTCGATCTGGCCTGGGTCGCCGCAGGACGCTACGACGGATTTTTCGAGACCGGCCTCAAGCCCTGGGACATCGCTGCCGGCACGCTGCTGATCACAGAGGCGGGCGGGTTGGTCAGCGACCTGGCGGGCAACGACACCTATCTCAAGAGCTGCCACGTCTGCGCGGGCAATGCCAACATCCACCCGCTGCTGCTGGAAGTCATCAAACCACACCTGACTGCCGGCCTGAAAGCCGTTTAAACATGGGTCCGGCAGCGGCACTGGAACGCACCCTGCATGACGAGATTCCACTCGCGCGGGCGATGGGCGTCCGCGTCGCGGCTTATGACGGCACTACCCTGAAACTGGCCGCACCGCTCGCTCCCAACATTAACCACAAATGCACCGCGTTCGGCGGCAGCCTGTATTCGCTCGCGGTGCTGTGCGGCTGGGGCATGGTACACCTGAAGCTCGCCGAGGCCAGTTTGCACAAACACATCGTGATTCAGGAATCCGCTATCCGCTACCTGCTGCCGGTAGATCAGGACATGCAGGCCGAGTGCCATCTGGACGAGGACGTATTCGGCAAATTTTTGCGCACGCTGGAAAAACATGGCCGCGCCCGCCTGTCTCTCGATGTCGTCATCAAACGCAATGGCCAACCGGCAGTCGAATTCTCCGGGCGCTATGTGGTGCACGGGTAAGCCATGACCGACACCGCGCTCGAAAAGCATACGCCGATGATGCAGCAATATCTGCGCATCAAGGCCGAGCACGCCGATATGCTGCTGTTTTACCGGATGGGCGATTTCTACGAGCTGTTTTTCGACGATGCGGTGCGCGCCGCAAAACTGCTCGACATTACGCTGACGCAGCGCGGCGCATCCAATGGAACACCCATCAAGATGGCGGGCGTGCCCTATCACGCCGCCGAACAATACCTCGCGCGGCTGGTAAAGCTCGGGGAGTCTGTCGCAATCTGCGAGCAGATCGGCGACCCGGCGACCAGCAAGGGCCCGGTCGAGCGCAAGGTAGTGCGCATCGTCACGCCGGGCACGGTCACCGACTCCGCGCTGCTGGAAGAGAAGCGCGACAATTTATTGTTGGCCCTGCATCAACACAAAAACGAAATCGGCTTAGCCTGGCTCAATCTGTCCTCTGGTCAATTCACGCTCGCCGAGGTAGATGCGAGCCAATTGCCCGCCGAACTGGAGCGCTTGCAGCCCTCAGAGATACTCATCGCAGAGAGCGGCGAACGCCCCCTCTCCCTCCGGAGGGCTGGGGTGGGGGAACACGCTGGAGCACCGCTCAAATCCCTCCCCGACTGGCACTTCGATCTGGAGACATCTCGCCGCGCGCTGTGCCAGCAGTTCGCCACGCGCGACCTCGCCGGTTTCGGTTGCGATGATTTCACCGTGGGCCTGGAAGCCGCAGGCGCATTGCTCGGCTACGCGAAGCTCACGCAAGGCCAGGGCATCGCGCACATCCGGGACGCGCAGGTGTATAGCGCAGACCGTTATGTGCGCATGGATGCCGCCACACGGCGCAACCTCGAAATCACCCAGACGCTGCGCGGCGAGTCCGCGCCCACGCTGCTGTCGCTGATCGACACCTGTGCGACCAACATGGGCAGCCGCTTGCTCGCCCACTGGCTGCATCACCCGCTGCGCGACCGCAACGTGCTGCGCGCAAGGCTGGATGCGGTAGAACAACTGCAACTCCCCTCGCCCTCCGGGAGAGGGGCAGGGGGTGAGGGAACCAGCAGCGAGACGCACACAGAGCGCTCCCTCACCCTAGCCCTCTCCCGGGGGGAGAGGGAGTTGTTCCGCACCGTTCACGACCAACTGAAACCCTGCGTGGATGTGGAGCGCATCACCGCGCGCATCGCGCTCAAATCCGCGCGTCCGCGCGACCTGTCCGGCCTGCGCGATACGCTGGCTCGGCTACCGCAACTGCATGCGCTGCTCTCCGCCTGCGATGCGCCACTGCTCCGGCAATTGACCGATGCACTGCAAGCCGACACTGCACTGGTCGAACTGCTACAGAAAACATTGAAAGCCGAACCCTCCTCTGTTCTTAGGGAAGGCGGCGTAATTGCCGATGGCTTCGACGCCGAACTCGACGAGCTGCGCGGTATCCAGACCAACTGCGGCGACTTCCTGCTTCAACTGGAGTCGCGCGAGCGCGCACGCACCGGCATCGACAAGTTGAAGGTGGAATACAACCGCGTGCATGGTTTCTACATCGAGGTGAGCGTGGCCAATGCGGACAAGGTGCCGGACGACTACCGCCGCCGCCAGACGCTGAAAAACGCCGAGCGCTACATCACGCCGGAACTGAAAGCCTTTGAGGACAAGGCGCTGTCCGCAAACGAGCGCGCACTGGCGCGCGAAAAATTTCTCTACGACCAGTTGCTCGATGCGCTGGCGCCATACATCGCACAACTGCAGCACATAGCCAGCGCGATCGCCGAACTGGACGTGCTTGCGACCTTTGCCGAGCGCGCCGCGACGCTGAACTTCAGCGCGCCGCAATTTTCCGCCGAGACACAGATCAGCATCAGCAAAGGCCGCCATCCGGTCGTCGAAGCCCAGGTAGAACAGTTCACGCCAAACGACACCTCGCTGCATGAGGGGAGGCGTATGCTGCTGATCACCGGCCCCAACATGGGCGGTAAATCCACCTATATGCGCCAGGTGGCGATCATCGCGTTGCTGGCACACGTCGGCAGCTTCGTCCCAGCACAAGAAGCCAAACTCGGCGAGATCGACCAGATATTCACGCGCATCGGTGCATCGGACGACCTGGCCAGCGGACGTTCCACCTTCATGGTCGAGATGACCGAGGCCGCCAACATCCTGCACAACGCCACCGCGAAGAGTCTCGTGCTGGTGGACGAGATCGGGCGCGGCACCTCTACCTTCGACGGCCTCGCACTCGCCTACGCCATCGCGCGCCATCTGTTGGAACAGAATCGCAGCTACACGCTGTTCGCGACGCACTATTTCGAACTGACGCGCCTGTCCGAAGAATTCGCACAACTGTCCAACGTGCATCTGGCCGCGATCGAGCACCAGCACAGCATCGTGTTCCTGCACAGCGTGAACGAAGGTGCCGCCAGCCAGAGCTACGGCCTGCAAGTCGCGGCACTGGCCGGTGTGCCCAACAGCGTGATACGTTCCGCGAAAAAACAACTGGTGCGGCTGGAACAGAACAGCGCCGCACAGAACCCGCAGGGCGACCTGTTCGCCAACGTAGCGCAAGCACCCGAGCCTGAAGAGCATCCGCTGGTATCTGCAATGCGCGACGTACAGCCGGACGACATGAGTCCGAAGGCAGCGCTGGAGAAGATTTATCAGTTGAAAAAGCTGGTGTAGCCTGATCTGCAATTAATTCATTACTATAGGCAAGGATATGAAAAAGACCCAAATCACTATTAAAAACTATAGATGCTTTGATGATGCCCACCCGGCCAGAATTGAAATTGATAATGGGATAATCAGCTTCACCGGACCTAATAATTCAGGGAAGTCATCTCTGCTAAAAATGTTTCGAGAGTTTAAAAACATTTGGCAGGTACTGTCCACCCCCTCCTCAATCGTTCAGTTTGCAGCTGCTAAGCACATGTCTCTCTCGCTTGAATTCATCAACGATCCGCTGGAAATATTTTCCGACTCCAATAACCGATCAATTTCCATTGAGTTTGAGATTGAAATCGATGAGTCATACAACTTAAACGTGACATCGCCTCAATTATTCTCCAACAAACTGAGAATATCTGCGGAAAGAAGCCAACCAACGATTTGGAAATTGGAGGTGTTTTCAAAAACAATGGGCCAACTGACAACAGATGCGAATCGTATCCAACAAGCAGGTAATATTTTACAAATCGAAATTGGGGGGGCATGGCATCAAGTTTTTACTTCTGATTTAGCCAGCGTTTTTTCCTCTCTACATAAAAGTCTTTACATCGGCCCATTCCGAAATGCAATCAATGTTGGGGCTACTAATTATTACGATATCCAAATTGGGGAAGGTTTTATCAATACGTGGAATAGCTGGAAGACTGGTCACATAAAATCTCAAAATCTAGCCATATCCAAAATCACTGAGGATATTCGCCATATTTTTGGCTTTAATAGTTTAGAAATTACTGCGTCTACACAACTAAAAACATTGCAAATCAACATAAATAACAAATCATACAAACTAACTGAAGTTGGCTCCGGGCTTGCTCAATTTATCGTTGTATTTGGCAGCGCTCTAATAAACGATCCAGACATTATTCTGATTGATGAACCAGAATTAAACCTTCATCCATCCTTACAAATTGACTTCACCACCACTCTCGCAAAATATGCAAAAGAAGCCACATTAATAGCAACTCATTCGATAGGTCTTGCAAGATCAGTCTCTGAGCATATTTACAGTTTCCAGAGAAGCAATAACGCGGATTCAATTTTGAAGTGCAACACCTGACTTGAAGAATACCTGAGCGGGTGTCAGAAATCCAAGCCGTTTTCTCGGTCTGTTGTTCAATCGTTTCATCGCGTGGTTAATCTCCTGCTGTGTGATGGTGGTGAAGTC
>JACPYR010000028.1 GCA_016195965.1 Nitrosomonadales bacterium
CAACGGGAAGGGGTTTACGTCCGGCCATGGTGATTTGTTCGTTTTTGGATTGACTGGAATCAGGATTTGGAACGGCATTCCGCACAAAAAAAGTTTTTCATTTTGCACGCACAAAAATTTGGGCAGGCGTCCGGTCCCCTGTGTGCGAGTCGTAGAGATTTCCCCCCCCCTAGGGGGGCATACGTCGCTTCGATTGCCACTCTCCCGTGGTTTTACTGTTGTGACAGGGGATGCACAGCGCTTGCAGGTTGCGCCAGTCAAGACGCTCACCACCCGACTTGATTGGAGTGATGTGGTCCACGGCGCGTGCCGCCACCGTCAATCCCTTGGCCTCGCACGCACAACACAACGGGTGTGCCCGGAGGTACGCCTCGCGGGTGTGCTGCCACGCTGCCGACTTGTAGAACGCGCGCTCGGGTTCGCTCCGGCGTGTGCGGTCGTAGTCCCGGTGCAAGGCGGCACGATGTTGGTCGCAGTAACCGGGTGTGGCCAGCACCACCGCGCAGCCGGGGTGGCGGCAGGGCGTGGGGGCTTTTCGAGGCATTTCAAACAATCAATAACGGCTTAAAAAGAATGAGAAATCTTTCTGCTGAAACGAGTTGATTTACTTCAAAAATGAAGCGTTCATGTCACCGTCATCAACAACAACGGAGCAACGAACATGAGCTACAGCAACAAGGAATTTACGGTCGACGAACTCGGTTTTATCCAGACAGTCCTGACCAAGGTGCTGGCCGCAGCAGCACGCGGCGAGTTGGACCTCAATCGGCTGGCCCGCGAAGAACTCGCCGCGCGCGGTTTGGACCAAAACGGGGCTTGGGTCGGGTTCCACAAGGCCGCAAAAATCCACAACGTTTAAGGAGCGCCGACATGAAAGCCCAAGCCCTCAACCAGATTCTCGAAAACATCGCCAAGCAGCACCTCTTTGTAGAAACCCTCGAAACCCGCCACAGCGACCGACTGGATTTTCACGACGTGTCGGTGTGGGGCATCAAGGCAGCCCTCGAAGCCGCCTACCTCGCAGGCCAGCAATCCCAACAAACCAA
>JACPYR010000033.1 GCA_016195965.1 Nitrosomonadales bacterium
AATCGAGAGTGGCTTTCAGGCCTTGAATCTCCGCATCCTTCGTTGCGGCAGCCATCTGTAGCTCACTCAAGAGCTTAGCCTCAGCTAGCTCGGAAGCGGCTCGTTTTTCATGCTTCGCCTTCTCAAGTTCGTTCGCGAGCGTGTCACGCTCTTTTTCCACTGCTTTTAGGGCCTCGGTTACAGCGAGCTTTCGAGCTACTTCACCGGCTTCGAGCTTGGCCTTCAGCTCCTGAATTTCGGCTTCCTTTGTCGCGGCAGCTTTCTGAGATTCATTGGCGGCTTTGGTTTTAGCGAGTTCAATAGCATTCTGTTTGTCCTGTTCGGCCAGCTCAAGTCTCTCGTGCAACTGTTTCTCGAAGTCAGTATCGCGTACCTGCTTTAGGATGTTCGCGTATCCAGCCTCGTCAATTTTGAATGCTTTCCCACAGTGCGGGCATTTAATCTCGTTCATGTCTGCTCTCCTACTGATTTATTCAAAATCTGCTTGAGCATCTCTGGAGCAGCCTCTTTCGCTTCGAGCGTCGCTGCCCTGTAAGCGTACTGATTCTTTTTGAGCTGGATTCCAGCTGCGGCCTCAATCTCCGCACATGACGTGGCCCACTCGGGCCACTCGGTCTCGAGATAACTCTCCAGGTGGTCGCTCAGGGTCGCCACATGCTCGCCGATTTGTTCTGGTGGAAAATCAACTTCGGTTTCACCGAAGTACTTCAACAGTCGCCGGTTTTCTGTCGAGAATTTATTCCGGTCTTTGTCGATATCGGCCTTCTTTTTACCAGCCAAATTCGCACGCGCCTCGAAACCACTGTCACCATCAAAGAGCGCGTAAGTCGGAATTCCGAGGCAAGTAAGGATGGCATCGGCTAGCGGGATACCACCCTTGCCACCGGCCGGAACAATAGATAAACCCAATGATTCGAGCCGACCTATGGCGTCACGATCACCGATTCCGTAGAGCACGGCCGCTTCCGTGTCCCCCTCAACTAGTAGCACACTCGTTGCAAACAACGCGACAGAGAGGCGATCCGTGACGAGGCGATCGAGTTGACGGCTTACTTGGTCGGCATCAATCGTTCCATCGAGCTTCGTCTTCACATCCGCGATAGTGGCGAGGTGGACAGTGACCACAGGAGTCTCGGTTGACGACCTAGTCAGACGCCTGACCTGCTCGAAATGACGAGCCTCAAGGAAGTAAGGGCTATGAGTCGCATACGTTACTTGGATGCGCTTACCGGCGTCCTCGGCAAGCGACCGAAGCACCTTCGCGAACGTCTGAGCCTGAATCGGGTGCTGATAGAGCTCCGGTTCCTCAATTGCCAAGCATATGACACCCTCTGCTGAAGCCGCACCCGTCTCCGCCAAGAGTTGGAGCGCCGAAATTAGAAGCGTACGCTGAAAGCCATGCCCCTGTCGTTCTACATCAGTCTCGGTTGTGCCATCGAGCACTGCCACCTGAAAGGTTGTCCGAGGCGCCTTGAGTTCCACCTCGGAAGGTGAAACAGTAACAGCCCGACCTGGCGTGTATGACGTTACGACCGCATTGAGCTGCTTCGTCATGGCATCAAGCTGTGGCTTGAATTTCTCGTCGTAAACTTTCTGCTGCTTCGTGCGTGACTCTTCGACGATCTCTGCAATCGCCTCATCAGCTGCAGTTCGATCAACCGAACGTTCAAGGATTCGGCCAATGATGCTCGACTTACCGTCCATTGACTCCTCGCTCGCACGAAGATCTGCGGTAACCAAGACAAAGTCGAAAAGGCTACTCATTTTACCGCTGCTGTTGAAGCCGAAGAAGTCAGTCTGCAGCACCTCGGGAGCTTCGACGAGTTGATCAACATGAGATGCTTCCCATGTGGTCATAGCCTGCTCAACGGCTGTGCCGGTTTTGGCCTCCGGAAGATTTAGGTCAGTGCGGCTAAGCCGGAGAGCGGCGTATAGTTCCTTCTTTTGGTTAGCACCGCTTGCCGCCTTAATCGGATTGAAGTCCGGGAAGCTCTTTGCATTGGCAGATCTGTCATCAGATCCGTTTGGTGACCGAATCCTCCAGGCAGTGAACGTGGTGGCATCGTCCGGCACATACTTGCCAAGTGCAGCGCGATCTTTCTCGGAAAGGTCGTCAAATGTAACCTGAACCTCAATGTTTTCGTCAATCGACCCGAAGGAGCAATCCTTCTCCGTCAGAGAACCAGGCTTTCCGTTAAAGAACCAGTCGAGCGCACGTAGCACAGTTGACTTGCCGACGCCATTTGGCCCGATGAAAGTTGTAATGGAGTCGAAGGGTATCGTCACGTCTTTTAACGTGCGGAAGTTCTTGATGCGAACTAATTGAATCTTCATTTCAGGTTAGAGGGTGTCCGAAATTTCTTGACTCATGTGATTGGGGCTATGTTAAAGCTCAGCGTAAATGGTGGTCATCTCTTTATCACCACGTTTGTATCCGTGCGGATCAACTGAAAAGTGCTGTCCGCTGGCACGCAAATTCGACATTTTCGATATTTCGCACAAATCCCATTCGTGACCGGGAGTGATATGACTGCCTGCTGTTTGATAACACCTGAGCACATCTTTCCCAGCGCGAGAAACGCCAACCGCGGCTGGTTGTACTGTCCGCGGGAGGCTGCTATAAGTAAACAACAGAACATCACGATTACGAATGGCGTTAATTATGGTTTGCAACATGATTGCCTCCAAATGGTAGATGAATGAGTCTGAATATTGAAGCTGATATACACACCATGAATATTCCCCGTTTAAGTTACACGGGGGGATACAAATTACATGGACGCAATTTATCGGCAAAAACCTCGCTATACAAGCGAAATAAAGGCCTATGCATTTTTAGGTTAGATCGAGTCCTGAATGGCGAGCAATCGATCTTGGTACTGACTGTCTGATTATGGTTGCTAAGCGGAAGTAAATTAGAAGCGGTTCAAGCGTCCGCAAAGGCCGAGAAGCAGTCTTTGGCGAGAGTACCCAAAAGATGTTTCTGGATCGCCTTTGCTTTTCACTTAGGTTGATCAAACCTATGAAAAATTGGTCTACTAACGGTCTACTAACTCAAAAACAAACGGCCTACATTTCTGTAAGCCGTTGTTTATTTGGTGGGCCCTCGCGGACTTGAACCGCGGACCAAAGGATTATGAGTCCTCTGCTCTAACCAACTGAGCTAAGGGCCCGAAAAAAGTTTTGTGATGGCCGCCTAGTTTTCGCTATCCAGGAAGCTCTTCAGTTTTTCGGAACGTGAAGGATGGCGCAACTTGCGTAATGCCTTGGCTTCAATCTGGCGGATACGTTCGCGGGTCACGTCGAATTGCTTGCCGACTTCTTCCAGCGTGTGGTCGGTATTCATTTCGATGCCGAAGCGCATGCGCAGCACCTTGGCTTCGCGCTGTGTCAGGCTGTCCAGAATATCCGCTGTCGCGCCGCGCAGGCTTTCATAAATTGCCGCATCGATAGGCACGGCGGTATGCGAGTCTTCGATGAAGTCGCCCAGATGCGAATCGTCGTCGTCGCCCACCGGGGTTTCCATCGAGATCGGTTCTTTGGCGATCTTGAATATCTTGCGTATCTTGTCTTCCGGCATTTCCATCTTGGCCACCAGGGTCGCGACATCCGGCTCCTGCCCGGTCTCCTGCATGATCTGGCGCGAGATGCGGTTCATCTTGTTGATGGTCTCTATCATGTGCACCGGGATGCGGATGGTGCGTGCCTGATCCGCGATCGAGCGGGTAATCGCCTGGCGTATCCACCAGGTCGCATAGGTGGAAAACTTGTAGCCGCGACGATACTCGAATTTATCTACCGCTTTCATCAGGCCGATGTTGCCTTCCTGGATCAGGTCGAGAAACTGCAGACCGCGATTGGTGTATTTCTTGGCGATCGAGATCACCAGGCGCAGGTTGGCCTCGATCATGTCGCGTTTGGCGCGGCGAGCCTTTGCTTCGCCGTTGGTCATCTGCCGGTTGATTTCCTTCAGGTCGCGAATCGGAATACCGACGCGCTGCTGCAACTCCAGCAGTTTTTTCTGCTGTTCCACGATGGCGTGCTCGTAGTGCCCCAACGTTTCGCTGTAGGGCTTTTTCGATTTCAATTCCTGGGTGACCCATTGCAGATTGTCTTCATTGCCAGGGAAAGTCTTGATGAAATGCGGGCGCGGCATCTTGCCCTTGGTCACGCACATGTCCTGGATGCTGCGTTCGCAACGACGCACCTCTTCGACCAGGCCGCGCATGGTGTCGCACAGTGCGTCCACCTGCTTCGCGGAAAAGCGGAATTTCATCAACTCGTCAGAAATACCATTCTGCAGCTTGTCATACTGCTTGCTGCGATAACCATACTTTTCATAAGCCTTGCCCAGCTTGACAAACAAGTCGGCAACCACGGCAAAACGCGCCAGGGCGTCGTCACGCAGTTGCGCCAGATTCGCTGCCGCTTCTGCCGCAGCAGCCTCTTCGTCCTCTTCTTCATCGCTATCGCCGGCGCTGATTTCTTCGTCCTCTTCATCGCTCTCTGCGGCGATGATGGCCTCATCCGCTACATCCACAAAACCATCGATCAGTTCGTCGATGCGCATCTGATTGCTTTCAATCTTGGCGGACAGCACCAGGATTTCGGCGATCGTTGCCGGGCACGCGGAGATCGCCTGGATCATGTGCTTCAGGCCTTCTTCGATGCGCTTTGCGATCTCGATTTCTTTTTCGCGGGTGAGCAGACCGACCGTACCCATTTCGCGCATATACATGCGCACCGGGTCGGTGGTACGGCCAAATTCGGAATCCACCGTTGAGAGTGCGGCTTCCGCTTCTTCCACCGCATCTTCATCCGCCACCGCTGGGGCGACGTCGGTCATGATCAGCGTTTCGGCATCCGGGGCCACGTCGCACACCGAGACACCCATTTCATTGATCATGCTGACCACGCCTTCGATCTGCTCAACTTCGAGCATATCCGGCAAGTGGTCGTTGATTTCCGCGTAAGTCAAGTAACCGCGCTCTTTGCCCAGCACGATTAAGGCTTTCAGGCGCGTACGGCGCGCCTCGATATCCTGCATCTGATCAACGACCGGCTGCTCGACAACGGTAGCCGGTTTCTTGATCAGCTTTTTCTTGTCTTTAATCTCTTTTGGTTTTGCCATGTTCATATTCCCTATTGCGTAAGGCCCGATGCGTCAGGGCCAAAATATTGCGGCCAAAATAGGCATTAGTACCGCAGAAAAGCGCAGGATTGTACCCGATTCCAACAACTTTTCCCACCATTATTAGATGCTTAGCTTCGCTGCAACAGTTGCCGGTATTGCTCGCGTTCCGGCTCGGTCATGTTGGATAAGCCTTTAGCCTGGAGCGCATCGAACTTTTGACGGCGCTGGCCTTCGTTAAATTTTCCGATTAATCCGGCAAATTCGGCAGGCACGTCAAATTCGTCCCCCCAACTGAGCATATCAGCCTCGGCTGATGCCAGGGTCTTTTCATGTGCCGTGCCTTGAAACAGCTGGGTCAGCGTAGGACCGCTCAACGTGAAATCAGTTTCACGCAATACCATCAGCAGCGCCGTAACCGCTTCGGCATCCGCGCCTTGTCCATGCCAATCTCCCGGGAGTTGCCGCCCCAACGCAGGTTGTGCAATCAGGCATTGCAGCAGCAGGCGGTGCGCTGAGGGCGGGGTACGCCCAACTTTCTGCAGCGCGGCACGCGGCGCTGGCGCAACCGGTTTAATTTCATATAACGCCTCCAGCTCCACCTGGCTGACACCGGCCAGCGCAGCAACCTCCTTACGCAACAACAATGCCGTCGCCGGCGCCGTGATCGCAGCCAACAACGGTTTGGCGTGTTGCAACAATTGATTGCGGCCTTCCGCAGTGCGCATATCCAGCCCCGCACTGATTTCACGCAGCAGGTAAGACGAAAGCGGCAGTGCTTCCTGCATGCGCTGCTCGAAAACCTCTTTGCCAAATTCGCGTATGAAACTGTCCGGATCATGTTCGACCGGCAAAAACAGGAAGCTGATGCGCTTGCCGTCCTGCAGATAAGGCAGCGCGTTTTCCAGCGCGCGCCAGGCCGCGCGCTGCCCCGCCTTGTCGCCATCAAAACAAAATACGATGTGTTCGGCCAGACGCAATAATTTCTGCACATGGTACGGTGTAGTCGCCGTGCCCAGCGTCGCCACGGCATATTCCACGCCATGTTGCGCCAGCGCCACCACATCCATGTAGCCTTCCACCACCAACACCCTCTGCCCGGCGCGTATGGCTTTTTGCGCCTGGAACAGGCCATAGAGTTCGTGGCCTTTTTCAAACAGGGGCGTTTCGGGCGAATTCAGATACTTGGGCTCGCCCTTGTCCAGCACCCTCCCACCGAAACCGATGACCTGGCTGCGCACATTGACGATAGGGAACATGATGCGGTCGCGAAACCGGTCGTAGCGCTTGCCAGCGCCATGGCCGTGCGTTGCGCGAGCGTCAGGCGGCGCCCCCTTTACGGGAACCTCGTCCTCCTTGACGATCACCAGGCCCATTTCGGTCAGCGAGTCGCTCTGATAATTGGCGAAGGCCGCAGCCAGATTCTGCCAGCCGTCCGGCGCATAACCGATACCAAATTTTGCGGCAATCTCGCCGGATAAGCCACGCTGCTTGAGATAATCGATAGCCCGTTGCGTAACCTTGAGTTGCTCGCGGTAATAGCGCGTGGCAGTTTGCATCACCTCATACAAATCCGGCGCAACTTTCTGGTAAGCATCACCGCTTGCCTGACGTTCATGCGGAACTTCCAGGCCCACACTGCGCGCCAGCTCCTCTATCGCATCGACATACCCCAGTCCGGCATGTTCCATCACAAAACCGATCGCCGTGCCATGCGCGCCACAGCCGAAGCAATGATAGAACTGCTTGGTCTGACTGACGGTAAATGAGGGAGATTTTTCGTTGTGGAACGGACAGCAGGCAACGTAATTGGCGCCTGCTTTTTTGAGGGGAACGTAGCGCTCGACCACGTCCACGATGTCGAGACGATTAAGCAGATCCTGAATGAAGCTTTTTGGAATCACGCCAGCACCGCCTTTAAACGCCTAAGGAAACACTGAAAAGGATGCCTGTGATCACCCGAAGGGTCGTTGCAGACTATTTCACCAACTGTTTTATTTCGTCAGTTGCGCTTTGATCAAAGCTGAAACTTTGCCCATGTCAGCGCGTCCGGCCAGCTTAGGCTTAACTACGCCCATCACCTTACCCATGTCCTGAGGGCCAGCCGCACCTGTCGCTGCAATCGCAGCGACCACGGCAGCGGTAATTTCCGCTTCGCCGAGCTGTTGCGGCATATAGGTCGCCAGTACACTCATCTCGAACTTTTCGACATCCGCCAGGTCTTGCCGCCCTGCAGCTTCATATTGGCTGATGGAATCGCGCCGCTGCTTGTTCATCTTCTCGATGATTGAGACCACGTCCGCATCCGACAATTCGATGCGCTCGTCCACCTCGCGCTGCTTCATCGCGGCCAACAAAAGACGAATCGCCCCGAGACGCGCCGCATCCTTGGCGCGCATCGCGGCTTTCATATCATCGGTGATTTGCTGCTTGAGACCCATACACAATTAACCGTTACACCCAATGCGGGTGCGACAGGTTAATTAATACAGCTTAGGAGGAAGAACCTGGCTCATCAGGCGCTTGTAATGGCGCTTAACAGCGGCGGCCAGCTTGCGCTTACGTTCTGCGGTTGGCTTCTCGTAAAATTCGCGGGCGCGCAAATCAGTCAGCAAACCGGTCTTTTCCACGGAACGCTTGAAACGGCGCATCGCTACTTCAAACGGCTCATTCTCTTTAACACGTACTGTTGTCATGAACAAACTACCTTCTACAAAAAAATTGAGGGCGCGATTCTAGCAAAACAAGACAGCGCCCACAACCACAATTTACCTGAGGGGATGGCACTACCCTAAACATGCCGCAGTTGCGGCGGCAGACTATCAGAACGTCCGAGCAGGAACAGGCCGAATTCATCCAGGAATTCGGTCGTCACCTCATCGGGGTTCAGCTTGAAAGCCGTTACACCAAAAGCCTCGATATTGCGGCACATCACTTCGATAATGCTTTCATTGTAATTACCCTGAAATCTAATCTGCACAGGAAAATCAGGTGCCAACCTTGCCTCCAGCCATTCCTGCTTCGGCTTCTTGTTGACCGTATCCATTTCATCGATCACACGCAGCCTCAGATGCTGCAACTCCTTTTTTAAGGTTTCAAGCGGCCCCCATGGCCGCTTGAGCGGCACGGACTCGGGAGCACACAGCTTATAACTGAAAGCGACATAATCCATCATCGCGGCATCGGAAACGCTCAGTTTGCGATGATCTATAGTCGCATCCCGCCATTTCAAGTTTGCATAAACCGTATGCGCATCAAAACGATAGGTGCGATTGATTGTCGGCTCGACATCGTTCACGTGCTGAATAAACGGATGCAAAAACTGCATGATCCGGTTTAATGCATCGTCCACGCGACGTGCTTTGTCCTGACTGTTCTGCAAGGTAGACTGCCTGGAGTCGATTTTTTCTTTCGCTTCACGCGCCAGTCTTGCAAGCAAGCTTGACCCCGCAGATACCAAATTGAGTTTAGACGGGGCGACAGGTGCCGGCGTTACCGCTACCGTCGTTTTGTTCTCCTGGTGTGCGGGACTCGAGCGAAGAAATTCCTGATTGATTTCCCGCAACAAAGTGTCCGGCCTTTCTTCATAATTCGCCTTGCCGGCTTGACGATCCGCTTCACGTTGCGTTTCTTTTAGCCGCTCTTCAAAATCATCCATACTGAAATCTATGGTCGAACTGTCGGCCTTGGCTTTCCTTTGCAGATGTTGCGCTGAATCCAGCAATTTAAGCGTCACCTCTGAAATTGATGCTTGCATCGCCGTACCTGACGATTCCACCGCCGCTTTTAACGCCTTCATGAACTCGGACGCCGTCTGGAAGCGATCTGCGGGTCTTTTGGCCATCGCTCTATTCACCACTTCAAGCAGCGCTTTCGGTATATCAGGGTTGAACTCACTCACAGGCGCGGGCGCCTGATGAATCACCTTATGCATGATCACAGTCATGTTGCTGCCGGTGAATGGCCGCTGCCCCGTCAAAAACTGATAAAGAATGACTCCCGCAGAATAGATATCGCTACGGCGATCCACCGCCTGTCCCATAAACTGTTCCGGTGACATGTAAGAAGGGGTGCCCAATATCGTCCCGACCTGTGTTAGGTCAGATGATTCGATCTTTGCAATACCAAAATCTGCGATTTTCACCTGCCCCTCTTGAGTGATCAGGATGTTCGAAGGTTTGATGTCCCTGTGTACCACGCCACAGCCATGCGAATACTCAAGCGCATCGAGCAGTTGGATCATGATTTTTGCGCTGTCACCGATTGGGAATCGTACCGCCCTGTCGAAATAATCTTTCAACTCCGTGCCGACGACAAATTCCATGGCGATGAAAGCCACATCGCCATCCTCACCATATTCATATATCGAAACAATGTTGGGATGGCTGAGTCGTCCTGCCGCCTGCGCTTCACGGCGAAATCGACTGAGCACCTCCTGAGCCTCGGCTTTATCAATTCGGGATTTTTGTATGGTCTTGATGGCAACGGCGCGCTGAATAAAGGGATCAAAGCATTCATAGACTATACCCATGGCGCCTCTGCCAAGCTCGCGCTTGATCTCGTATTTACCAAGTTTGCTCAACACTGACGCTCCATTTAACCGACATCACCAGGTGAGTGTAGCGTATTCCAGCTAACCGACGGTCACCCGCGCAAATTTCCGTTTGCCCACTTGCGCCACGACAACCTTCCCGGACTCGACCACTGCATTTTTGTCATTGACGCGTTCGCCATCCAGTTTGACCGCGCCTTGCTGGATCATCCTCATGGCTTCCGAAGTCCCCTCCACCAACCCGGCCTGTTTCAGCAACTGCGGCACCGTGATGTGCCCTGAAGTTGCTGTAGAAGACGCGCCGCTCAACGAGACCGTAATCTCGGGCATATCATCCGGCAACACTCCTTGGCGGAAACGCGACTCGAATTCCGCCAGCGCAGCTTCTGCGGCTTGCCGATCATGAAAGCGTGCGACGATTTCCTGCGCCAGCAACACCTTGATATCACGCGGATTGCGTCCGTCCTCAACCTCGGCGCGCCAAGCGGCGATCTCGCTCAAATTGCGGAACGACAGCAATTCCAGATAGCGCCACATCAAGGTATCGGAAATCGACATCAGCTTGCCAAACATCTCTTGCGGCGCATCGGTGACCCCGATGTAATTGCCCAACGATTTGGACATTTTGTTTACGCCATCCAACCCCTCCAGCAACGGCATCGTAAGTACGCACTGCGCCGATTGACCGTAATGCTTCTGTAGCTCACGTCCCATCAGCAGATTAAATTTTTGATCCGTCCCGCCCAACTCGATGTCAGCTTTAAGCGCTACCGAGTCATAGCCCTGCACCAGCGGATAAATGAATTCATGGATGGCGATCGGCTGATTACTTTTGTAACGTTTGCCAAAATCGTCGCGCTCCAGCATTCGCGCAACAGTGTGGGTAGCCGCCAGCTTGATCAAGTCCGTGGCGCTGAATTTATCCATCCAGGTTGAATTAAACACAATCTCGGTTCTATCTGGATCAAGAACCTTGAACACCTGCTCGCGGTAAGATTGGGCATTTGCAAGTACTTGCTCACGAGACAAGGGCGGACGAGTGACATTTTTTCCTGTTGGGTCGCCTATCATCCCGGTGAAGTCGCCGATCAGAAACAGCGCATGGTGTCCCAAATTTTGCAGCTGGCGCATTTTATTGAGCAGCACCGTATGACCGAGGTGCAAATCCGGCGCTGTCGGATCAAACCCCGCTTTAACCCGCAACGGGCGCCCCAGCGCAAGTTTATGTTTCAATTCATCTTCAAGCAGCAGTTCATGACTGCCGCGCTTGATTTGCGCCAATGCATCGCCATCTATTATTTTTGTCATTTTAATCTTTTAATTCAAGCACCAATAAGGCAATAACCGGCCCACCCCCCAACCTTTCATCGGTCAAGTTTAGCCAACCATCAGTTCAATTTTGAGGGGATGCGCCTTTCTGGTAAAGTGCGCTCCGACCATAAACACAAATATCGTCAGAATAAAGCAACTCCAAGGAAGCGCGAATGTTAACCCAAAATCTGTTTGGTCAAGAACGCAAAATGCCAGAAAACAAAAAAAAGCTGCGTTGGTTTGTAGCTCTATCCACCATGCCCTTGCTGGGCGTAATCACCGCTTTCGGCTTGGTGCCGCAAAACGATCTCGAATTAAATTTAACTGCAGCAAATTTTACCACCGAGGAAATTAGCTTGCCTCAGACCACCGTTGGCGAGGCCGCTGTTGCCAGCTACTGGCGCAATGAGCGCGTACAACGCGGCGACACTGTGGACGAACTGTTGCGCCGATTGAGCATTGAAGATGCCGCCGCCAGCAACTATTTACGCAAGGCTGCCGAAGCGTCATCTTTCCGCAAATTGCCCGTCGGCACTGAAATCCAGGCTGAAACCACAGCCTCGGGTGGTTTGATCGCATTACGTTATCTTGGCGAGAACGGGACACAAGTATTAGTTGAAAAACAGGGTGAGTTTTTAAAAACCACAGCCTTGCCCGCACAACTCGAAAAACGGCTGTTCGTTCGCACCGGTGAGATCAAGACCAATTTGTATGCTGCCACTGACGAGGCTGGGATGCCGGAAGCTGCCGCCAACCAACTGAACGAACTTTTCAGCGGTGATATTGACTTTCACCATGATTTACGCAAAGGCGACAAATTCACCGTAGTGTATGAAATGACCTACAACAATGGCGCGTTACTGCGTGCGGGTCGCATTCAAGCCGCTGAATTCATCAATCAGGGACATGTTTACCGTGCGATTTATTTCCAAAAAGATGAGCAGCATGGCGATTACTACACCCCGGAAGGCAAGAGCGTGCATAAGGCGTTTCTCCGTTCGCCCATTGAGTTTTCGCGCGTAAGTTCACGTTTTTCCTCATCACGCTACCACCCGATACTCAACAAATGGCGCTCGCATAAAGGGGTAGATTTCGCTGCCCCCATGGGCTCCAGAGTCAAAGTGACGGCTGACGGCATCGTTACCTTGGTCGGCAAGCAAGGTGGTTACGGCAACGTCATTATGGTCAACCATCAGGGCCGTTACACCACGGTATATGGTCATTTGTCGCGCTTTGCGACAGGATTGCACAAAGGCCAACGTGTCACGCAAGGCGACATCATCGGTTACGTCGGCATGACAGGATTGGCAACCGGACCACATTTGCATTATGAGTTCAAGGTGAACGGCCAGCAGCACGATCCGTTACGCGTTGCCTTGCCTGATGCAAAACCCATAGACAGCTCGTACCTCGCCGCCTTTCAACCGGTGGCGGATGACCTGGTTGCGCGTCTGAATCTGCTGCGGAACACCAATCTGGCTAAGCTCGACTAAGCAACCAGTGTCGCAGCCTGAACTCTATATCGGGTTAATGTCCGGAACCAGCCTGGACGGTATTGATGCCGTCCTAGTCGATTTAAGTGGACCTGAACCGCGCCAACTGACCCAGCACTACAGCCCCTTTGACGACTCGCTAAAAAATGCCTTGCTGGCGTTGCACCTGCCCAGCCATAACGAGTTGCATCAAGCTCAGATCATCGGCAATCAGCTGGCCCGAATGTATGCCGCTGCAGTTGCGGCAGTACTTACCCAAACCCAATCTCCCAGTAACGCGGTAAAGGCGATAGGCTGTCACGGACAAACTATCCGTCATTGCCCAGAACATGGTTATACCCTGCAAATCGGCAACGCAGCGCTGCTCGCCGAATTGGCCGGCATCACCGTTGTCAGCGACTTTCGCAGCCGCGACATCGCCGCAGGCGGACAAGGCGCGCCACTGGTTCCCGCTTTTCACGACCATGTGTTACGCCATCCCGATATCCACCGCGTAATCGTAAACATCGGCGGCATCAGCAACCTGACCGATCTGCCGCCACGCGCCGCCACATCCGGCTTCGACTGCGGCCCAGGCAACCTGCTGATGGATGCCTGGTGCACGCAACACCTGGGGCAGCCATATGACGATAACGGCACTTGGGCAGCTTCCGGAAAAGTGCTGCCAGCACTACTGGAGCCCATGCTCGCCGAACCGTTCTTTGCGCTGCCACCGCCGAAGAGCAGCGGACGGGATCTGTTCAACATGGCTTGGTTAAAAAGCAAATTAAAGGACAACGAAGCAGCAGCCGACGTCCAAGCCACGCTGCTGGAATTGACTTGCCGCAGCATCGCATCAGCCATCCAGAAACAATGTCATGGCGCTCAAGAGATATACTTATGCGGCGGCGGCGCACATAACCAGACATTGCATAATCGCATTACCGTTTTGCTGCCCGGTTGTAGCGTGAACGCGACCGACTCACTAGGCGTGAACGGCGATTATCTTGAGGCGGTTGCCTTTGCCTGGCTGGCGCAGCAAACCATGCGCGGCAAGGCCGCCAATTTGCCCACGGTCACGGGCGCAAGACACCCTTGTATCTTGGGCGCGATTCATCACGCATAAATACAAACAGGGCGCAATGCGCCCCGTATTTTCAAACCGAACCAGCTGCGTCAGGCAGAAAAAGAAGAACCGCAACCACAGGTAGTAGTGGCATTCGGGTTCTTGATAACGAACTGCGCACCTTCCAGGCTTTCCTGGTAATCGATTTCCGCACCCACCAGATACTGGAAGCTCATCGGATCAATCAACAGCTGAACACCGTTTTTGTTCAGTACCGTGTCATCCTCATTGGTGACTTCATCGAAAGTGAATCCGTATTGGAATCCAGAACAGCCGCCACCGCTGACGAACACCCGCAACTTGAGTTCAGCGTTGCCTTCTTCCTCGATCAATTGTTTTACCTTGTTGGCCGCGCTGTCCGTAAATAACAACGGGTCTTGCACTTCAGTCATTGCATTCATTCTTTGCTCCTTGAAAAAGTTATTCGCCGCTGCCCGATTTAAACGCCGCCTTATCCTGTGCGGCAGTGCTGCTATGTATCAGGCGCCCCTCAACAATTGCGCCCAATTGGATTTCCAGCGTAGTGTAATGCACATCGCCATTGACCTTGGCCTTGCTTTGTAGTTCCAAATACTCGCTGGCAAATACCGGTCCGCTAATGAGGCCGTTCACCACCAAGTGGGTCGCGCTAACCTCACCGTTCACCCTGGCGTGCTCGCTCAATACCAGCGTGCTTGGTTTACCCTGTGTAGCGATGACATTGCCGTCCACCTGTCCATCAATGCGCAGGCCGCCACTAAAATTCAAATTACCTTCTATGCTGGTTCCCGCCCCGATCAGCGAATCAATTTGGGTTTGTGGTTTGCTGTGCTTTTTACCGAACATTCTTTAAACTCCTTAAATCACGAAAGGCTTACGTTTTGCCGCACCTTGGGCTCGGAAGCGCCTTGCTCGAATATGCGCACTTGCACATTTTCCAGCTGCGCATCGGGCGGCAACTGGATACTTTGTTCGACGCGCCGATAATACCTGAAGCTGAGCTTGAATGGGGCATTCCCTGATTCTGCCTGTGGGAATATGCGGGTGGTGCTTTGCCCGTTTTCCACAACGGTAGCGACCAATTGGTAGTTTCCACTGAACGTCTTGGCGCGCTGACCGCTTTGCACCAGCAACATGCGCAAATGATATTCGCCGGGCATCTTGTCCTTCTCCAGCGTTAAACGATGCACACCCAATTCGCCCTCCTTGCCGCTCGTCGCGGTAAGGTTCTGGAAAAATACCAAGTCTTCCTGAAGATGGACATTTTCATCCGCCAGATTCTTCAAATGCTCGAAAGTTGCCTGATTGGATGCCTGTTCGATTTGGATTTTCCGCTCGTATTGCGCCACTTGATCCGTCAGTTCAGCATTTTTGGCCTCAAACTTCGCAACCTGGTCGCGCAATCTCGATAGCTCCTGCTCGGCTTGGCCGCGGTGAAATCCCGCAAACTCCAAACCATTGTCATAAGCCCACCAAGCCAATGCAGCCGCTCCGAACACGAAAGGCAACACCATACCCCAGCGCAAATACCATGGGATATGGGGCCGCACCGACATCTGCGGTGCGGAAATACTGAATCTGCGATTGACCCTGCGTTCGACCCCGCGCCACATAATCAGGGTAATAAAGGCACGTTATTCAATGCGGTGACTTCCGGCAGCCCAAACATGATGTTCATGTTCTGCACCGCCTGACCCGCCGCACCCTTGACCAGATTGTCGATCACCGACAGCACCACCACGGTATCGCCGCCTTGTGGCCTGTGCACGGCAATGCGGCAATGGTTGGCGCCACGCACCGAACGCGTCTCGGGAAGGCTGCCAGGCGGCATCACATCCACAAAAAACTCGTTGGCATAACGCTGCTCAAACAGTGCCTGCAAATCCACGTCCTGCGTCAGCCTGCCATACAGCGTGGCATGGATGCCGCGTATCATCGGGGTAAGGTGCGGCACGAAGGTCAGCCCGACTTCGGTGCCGCGCACCTTCGCCAGCCCCTGCCTGATCTCGGGTAAATGACGATGGCCTTTTACCCCGTATGCCTTAAAACTATCCGAGGCTTCCGCAAACAAACTGTTCATTTCTGCCTTGCGACCGGCACCCGACACGCCTGATTTGGCGTCGGCGATCAAGCTATCCGTTGCAATCACCCCGGCCTCCAGCAACGGAATGAAACCCAACTGCACGGCGGTCGGATAACACCCGGGGTTAGCGACCAGCCGCGCTGTTTTGATTTGCTCACGATTCACTTCCGGCAAGCCGTACACCGCCTCTGCAACCAGATCGGGAGATGTATGGCTCATGCCATACCATTTCTCCCAAGCCGCGATATCCCGCAAACGAAAGTCCGCTGACAGATCGACCACCTTGACGCCCGCATCCAGCAAGGCGCGGGTTTGTTGCATTGCAATGCCGTGGGGAGTGGCGAAAAATACCAGGTCACACTGTTCCAGCTTGGCATCGTCGGGATGAGTAAACGCCAAATCGACATAACCGCGCAAACTGGGAAACATCTGGCTGACCGGCGTGCCCGCATCGGCACGCGATGTAATCACCTGCAACGCGGCCTGCGGATGAGCCGCCAACAGCCGCAGCAATTCCACGCCGGTATAACCTGTTCCGCCAACTACGCCAACTTTAATCATTCATAGCTTCCATTAGAAACGCACGGCATTCTACAACAAAACGCGGCGTGCATTTAAGCCGACCTCACAGACATTACCCAAACCAATAATGCAAAAGCCGCCCAAAGGCGGCTTTTGCTGCATAACAAAACATCCTGAACATTAACGCTTGGAGAATTGCTTCCTGCGACGCGCCTTGCGCAAACCGACCTTTTTACGCTCGACTTCACGTGCATCGCGCGTCACCAATCCAGCCTGCTTCAATACGGTCTTCAACGACGCATCGTAGTCGATCAGTGCGCGCGTGATGCCATGGCGCACCGCCCCCGCCTGGCCCGATTCGCCGCCACCGGTAACGTTCACCATGATGTCGAACTTGCCCAGTGTTTCTGTCAGAGCCAACGGCTGACGCACAACCATGCGCCCGGTCTCACGGGAAAAGAACACATCGACCGGCTTGTCGTTTACCACGATGTCGCCCTTGCCTGCCTTGATGAACACACGTGCCACCGCACTCTTGCGGCGTCCGGTTCCATAGTTATAAGTTACGCTCATAATCAATTATGCCTTCAACAAATTAACTGGTTTCGGTTGCTGCGCTGTATGCGGATGCGTTGCACCGGCATACACCTTCATCTTGCGCAACATTGCATAGCCCAATGGCCCCTTAGGCAGCATACCCTTGACCGCCTTTTCCAGCACACGGCTAGGATGACGCGCTTGCATCTTGGCAAAATTGGTGGTGTACAAGCCGCCCGGATAAGTCGTGTGGCGGTGATACAGCTTGGCTTCCGTCTTGTTGCCGGTCACGCGCAGCTTTTCGGCATTGACCACGACAACGAAATCGCCGGTATCCACGTGCGGTGTGTAAATCGCTTTATGTTTGCCACGCAAACGTGAAGCAATCTGTGCGGCCAAACGACCCAGCACCTGATCGGCTGCGTCAACCAGAAGCCAGTCATGCTGGACTTCATGGGGCTTAGCGGAAAATGTTTTCATAGCCACAATTCCTAAAAATTCATTAAGTAAACCTCGAAGGGCGCGCATTCTATTGCAGCCACCCCAACCCTGTCAAACGCTATTTACCAGACTCCCCTTGTGCCACGCCTGCCATGCCATACATATCACTGAAAAACGGGCGAAACCCGGTAGAATTCACATTATTGAACCCCGAGCTCGACTCACCGCCATGTCCTGGTTTGTTACCAATCTGATAGCCGCCTTCCTGTTGCCGCCACTCAACTTACTACTCGCCCTTGCGCTGGGTATTTTCCTGCTCCAGTTGCGCCACAAACTTGCCAAGCCGCTGATACTCTCCGCATTCTGCCTGCTCTGGATCGCCTCCACGCCTTATTTCACCGAAGGCGCATTGCATTGGCTGGAAGCGCATACATCCCCCCTCGATATCCCCCACCAGAATGCCGATGCGATTGTCATATTGGGAGGAGGAACCTATTTCCACGCGCCGGAATATGAGGGGCAGGACACTATCAGTGATGCTGCATTGATGCGCCTACGCTATGGGGCCAAGCTACAGCGCGAGACCGGCAAGCCTGTCCTGGTGACCGGCGGCAAGCCGCTTGGCAACAACACTTCCGAAGCACAGCAGATGAAATCTGTGCTGGAGCAAGACTTTCGGATTCCGGTACGCTGGACAGAAGATACTTCCGACAACACCTTCGAGAACGCACGTTACTCATACCAGATGCTGCAAGCACAAGGTATCCGCAAAATTTACCTGGTCACTCACGCCTGGCACATGAAGCGCTCCGCCGAAATATTCCGCCGTGCAGGCTTCGATGTTGTCGAGGCGCCCACCGCTTTCTCGACACGCTACCAGATCAGCTTGCTCGCCTTCCTGCCCGACGCCAAATCTCTGCATGACAGCAAAATTTTTATCCACGAAACGATAGGATTGCTTTGGTATCGGGTAAAGTTAGCAATCTTTACCGGTTAGGCAATTGAAAGGAACAATATGAAAGCTCGCGTCAAATGGGTGGAACAAGTCTCGTTCCTGGGTGAATCCGAAAGCGGTCACGCGGTGTTGATGGACGGCGCGCCTGCGGCAGGCGGGCGCAACCTCGGCCCCCGCCCGATGGAAATGCTGCTGCTCGGCGCGGGTGGCTGCACCAGCTTCGATGTAATTTCGATCCTGAAGAAAAGCCGTCAGGCTGTGACGGATTGCTATGTGGAGCTTGAAGCCGAGCGCGCCGAGACCGATCCCAAGGTGTTCACCAAAATCCACATGCACTTCGTCGTAACAGGCAAGGACATCAAGCCCGAGGTGGTCGAGAAAGCCATCAAACTCTCAGCCGAAAAATACTGCTCGGCTTCCATCATGCTGGGTGCCACAGCCGCGATGACCCATGATTTCGAGGTGGTGCAGCTCTAGTGTAGCGTTGCACTGTTGATTAATGGAGTTTCAAGCAAGTCCTTTGTGGGAGCGGCTTTAGCCGCGATGCGGACAGTAAACTCGAGCGACCAATCGCGGCTAAAGCCGCTCCCACTGGAGAAGTTAAGTTCCAAACAGAATGAACACTACACTAGTTTGGCGGGGCAGCTCAATCCAGGGCGCAATGCGCCCCGGTCACCAGCATCTCCGGCTGGAACAGTTGCGCGTTGTTGCGCCCGCTGGCCTTGGCGTAGTACATCGCAACATCGGCGTGCTTGGTCAGCGTAATTTCGTCACCGCCGTGATCGGGATACATGACTACGCCGATGCTTGCCGAAATATGCAGGCTGTGACCAATCAACTCGAAAGGTTGGCCCAGAGATAATAATATCTTGTCCGCCACCATCATTGCGTCCTGCTCCGCCTCAATATTAGGCAACAGCACGACGAATTCATCGCCGCCCAGACGCGCAACGATGTCCGACTCACGCATGCAACCCAACAAGCGTTTCGCCACCTCCTTGAGCAGCATATCTCCCACGGCATGACCTAGCGTATCATTGACCGGCTTGAATTTATCCAGATCGATGAACATCAGACCCAGGCGCTTCTTATTCACCGTATCGCGCTTGTCCAGCGTATCCCGCTTGGCCCTGGCGATTTCCTGGCGCAGCGTATCGTTGAACAGCAACCGGTTGGGCAAATCGGTCAGCAAATCATAATGCGCAAGATGCTTCATGCGCTCCTCGATGTTTTTGCGTTCGGTGATATCTGCAAACACCGCCACGTGGTTGGTAATTTTCCCTTGCTCGTCGCGCACCAGCCGGAGGGACAACCACTTTATATAGAGATCGCCGTTCTTGCGCTTATCCCATATCTCGCCATGCCAACTGCCCGTGGCCAGCAGGATTTCCCACATCTTTGCGTAGAACTCTTTCGAGTGCCTGCCGCTGGCAAGCAGCCGGGGATTCTTGCCGATCGCCTCCTCCGCCGCGTATCCGGTAATCACCGTAAAAGCAGGGTTGACCGCGATAATGTTGTTATTGGTATCGGTCACCACCACCGCCTCTTCAACGGTCTTGACCACGGTAGCGGCCAGACGCAGACCTTCTTCGGCGCGTTTGCGCTCAGCCAGCTCGTGCCCCAGCGCCTCGGCAGCCCGCATGGCGCGCATCTTGCTCCACACCATCAACCAGGCCAGCATGGCCAATAGCAAGCCCGTCACTATCCCGACATAAGCGACAAATTGCGCCTTGGTGCGGTCTACGCGCATCTCGAAGGCATACAGGGAACGAATCACCACAGTCCAATAATGGTTGGCAACCTCCACCTTGCGGCTGCTTTTGAATATCGCATCCGGATTGCCGCCTGGCCCGCTGAGATCCGGATCGTAAAGCATCGATTCGTCATCCAAACTGTCGCCATCGTGGATTTCAATATCCACCTCACCGGAGATGCTGCCCAGGATATCCGACATCAAATCCACCGAGCGAAACGACGCATAGACCCAGCCGGCAAGATTAGCCCGCCGTTCGGCTACGGTGGCGTGCGGCGCGCCGGTTTTGTATACCGGCAGGAACAGCACAAACCCGCGCTGTATGTTCGGATCCTCATTGGCTGTGAGCGGCAGCAGCACTTTTCCGGAGTTGACCGCCTGGCCGGTGTCGCGCGCCTGCTCCATCGCAGCGCGGCGCACCGGGTCGGCATACAGGTTGGAACCAAGCGAAAACGGCTCCAAATCCAACAAAGGCTCAAGGTAGGCAACCGAGGTCGTGATTGCGCCGTTAACCTGGCTCTCGCCACCCCTTGCCCCGCTATGCGCCTCGGGCACCACCCGCGCAAAACCTATGTTATGGCTGCCCGGATAATTATCCTCGAGACGCAATGACTCCGTGTAGCTACGAAATTCTTCTCGCGTCACATCGGGGGAGCTTACGAGCAAGGCTTTCACACCGCGCAAAATCTGTTCGTAGGCGATGATGCGCCGCTCTATGCGAGTATTCGCCTCACGCACCCTGAAATCGAAATCGATTTGCATATTCTTGACGGCGTTTTGCTGCTCGACCCGCCACAACAGAGCAGTGGCCACCAGTGTGATGAGCAACACCAGCGCAGGCAACACCCAGACAATGCTGAAATACTCGCGGCATTTCTTGATGGTGCACGCGATCAGCGGCGGTTTAGCCATTTCGGTAACGTGAGGATTCATGGCTATTGTGTCTATCCCTCAAGCCGGGCGGCTGGGCAACATAAGGCCGGGTGCGAATTAAACACGGTATGTCAGCGTAGTCATGACCCGGCTGCTCAGCTTCATCGCCAGTTGCACCGGCTGCGGCAGCTCTGTGCCGCCCAATGCTGCTGCCATCTCAGCGTGATTGGTCTCGTCTGCGTACATTTGCGCCACGATGGCACGGCTTTTTTGATCTTGTGGCGGCAGCCGATTCAGATGGCTTTGCAGATGACTTCCGACCTGGCGTTCGGTCTCGGCCAGAAAACCGAGATTCCACCGATCGCCCAGCAGTCCCGCCACCGCCCCCATTGCCAGCGCGCCGGTATACCAGAAGGGGTTCAGCACGCTCAGATGGCCGCCCAGTTCATGCACACGCTGTGCAGTCCAGGCGAGATGCTCGGTTTCCTCTTGAGCAGCGTGCTGAAGTTTTTGTTGCACGGCAGGATCGCGTGCCGTCAACGCCTGGCCTTGATATAGCGCCTGAGCGCAAATCTCGCCGCAGTGGTTGACGCGCATCAACGCAGCCGCATGCTGTTTCTCGGCATCGCTCAAGGAGGCTTCGGGAACTTGCGCATCGGGATGGCGGCGCACGCTATGCGCCTGGCTGCATAAAGTACGCAAGCCCTTATCAAACTCAACAATCATCTGGTCCAGATTTAGCACACCACCTCCCCGAGGTATACTACACGACACAACACGTTTATTTTTTTATTTTGAGTGTAAAAGAAAGATTGGATCGACATAACCATTCAGCATTAATGGTCTATATCAATTTATCTTTGCAGATTACTCATTATATATATCTCTGTAAACATGTTTTTTAAATACCTGTTAAGGGCGCTTCTAAAAATTCAGAGTTCGCCCAAATGCAAGGCATGAAAAAAATTTCGCCGCGCCACATATATAATATGTAAGCAAGAAATTTTTTACGCAACACAGCAGTTGGGATGAAATGTGGATTTTTAGAAGTGCCCTTAAGCAAATACTCTCGCCAATTCCACCCCTGGGTCGGGCGCGCGCATGAACGC
>JACPYR010000036.1 GCA_016195965.1 Nitrosomonadales bacterium
GGTCAGGCTTCCTCATAAACTCGCACGATCCGCTACGCGGCCACGTGCTCAAACATATTCGTCAGAATTCCCTGACCAGCCTGCGCTACTCGGCGGCGCACAGGGGAGTAAAGCAAAAACCTAAAACCTTAAAACGTAGGGTGGGCACGTTGTGTCCACCCTATACTTTCCCAACAAATATTACTTCGGGAAATGTATTGAATTTTCCGGCACAGCTTTAATACATGGCTTCAAGCCACTCTCAAGAATCACTAATTCTTCATACTGCACTCTTAACCATTCATATTTGGCATAAACGTGCGGGTGTTCAGCGCTATGGTTGAGTCCGTCAATTATCGTTTGCCTGCTCTTATTCAATCCCTCTTTTAGATGCCCATCAGTCATCGCAACCCAAGATTGAATCACCTGAAAAAATCTTAGTTGAGAAAAACCGACACAGCCATCCTTAAAACGCGTCAAATATTGATGGTATGGATAACTCTCACTTTTAAAATTGATAGGATAGTTTAGTCGCCCGATTAACTCATTTGAAAGAATAATTCTGGGATACATCGCCAATGTTTTCTCAAGTTCGTGAGCATCAATCAGAGCTTGGCCGATTATTACGCCGCCATTTTGGTGAATTATGTTTCCTACAGTAACTCCACCTCGAATCAAAACCCCCTCAGTTAGGAGCCTTGCTCCCATATAGGCCAAGTTTGCCACCAAAGTAGATACAACCTCATTCACCGAATTATCAGATACAGGTACAGATACTGCTATCGAATCCGAAAAGCAAGTGCATTGAACATCGTCCCCGATCTTGAACCTCTGCACCCCTTTCTTTTGAGCACTTTCTTCAATCTCTATGTATTGGAGGCCCCACTTATCGGAAACTTCGTGACCTTTTATAAACTCCAGGCATTCCAAAATTTGCTGAAGCTGCTTATCATCCTTTTCTGATCTGGAAACAATTTCCTTAAAACCCAATATGTCGATGAACGCAACAATATGTTCAGTAAAGGTAAGTGACATTTCGTTTCCTACGTACATTTAGCCAGCGTAGGGCGCATTAGCCGAAGGCGTAATGCGCCGTATGAACATCAAACATCCGGCGGGTTACACCCGCCCTACAAAACCTGCTTTTCGCCTTTCATCCCCTGTACGCCGCCGAGTAGCGGAGGCTGGTCAGGGGGTGTCGGCGAGGACTGTCTGAGCACGCAGTGCGAGTTCCGCAGCCGCCTGACTAGCCGAGCAACGCAGGGAACCCACGAAGTGGGCGGCGCACCGGGGTCGCCTTCTTTTTGGTTACTTTTTCTTGGCGACGCAAGAAAAAGTGACTAGCTGCCGGGCTACCCCCGGCGAAGTTGACTTTAATCACCCCACCATTCAGCTTTGTGAATGCGCTGAACTTATCCACCCTACAACAACCCCAACAACGATTACTTCGCCAAAGCCACCGGATAATTCGGATGTTGCGGATTGGCGATCAATATCTGCTGGCGGGGATCTACAACCAAGTCCATCGCTTCCATCGGAATTACACCCATCAAGGATTCATTACCCAACACTACCGCCTCGGTGACATAGCTGCGGTTGCCAAACACAATCTCGATAGGCGCGATCTTAGGCACCTTGCGCTGATGTCCGTCCGCCAGCGTGACGACCTGCTGACTGACCTCGGTTATATCGAAACCTAGCTGCAAAGCGACTTCCTCCGGAACACACATGAATGTCGCCCCGGTATCCACCAAGGCATTTACCTGCACGCTTTGGCGACCAATAAGATTGGTCAATTTAAGTGTGGCGTAAGTTAATCCCATGATTTTCTCCTTGAGTTAAGTTGTCATCTTAGCGTATCTACCAGCCACACAATTTACCGCTCAAATGTCAGCTTGGTGGATGCGCTGCGCCCTTCGACATAGCCATTCGACTAGGCTATCAAACGACGATAGCCAAGTCGCTGGTTATCAGGACGAACAGGCTTATCCACCCTACTCGCTTGGAGTGCGGTGACACGTCACCGCTTTTGCGCGGTCGTGCCCGCGCACTCCAAACAACAAATTACAGCGTCCGCCCTATCGCTCCGGCAATCGCGCCCAGTGTCCCCATCAGCTTCTTCAACTCTTCCGGAGTCAGTGCCTGATCCGCATCGCACCAGGCTTCACAAGGGTTCGGATGCATCTCGACCAGCAGGCCGTCCGCACCCGCCGCTATCGCGGCTTGCGACAATGCCGCCACCATCCACGCCTTGCCGCCCGCGTGCGAGGGATCGACGATCACCGGCAGATGTGTCTCCTTCTTGAGCACCGGGATCGCGGTCACGTCCAGCACGTTGCGGTAGTAAGTCTCGAAGGTGCGGATGCCGCGCTCGCAGAAGATGATGTTGTGGTTGCCGCCCGCCGCGATATATTCCGCAGCCATCAGCCATTCGGAGATCGTTGCGGACATGCCGCGCTTCAAAATCACCGGCTTGTTGATGCGCCCGACTTCCTTCAGAAGATCGAAGTTCTGCATGTTGCGCGTGCCGATCTGGATCACGTCCACGTCGTACTCAAGGAAGCTGTCCAGCTGGCGCGCGTCCATCAGCTCGGTGACTATGGGCAGCTTGTATTTACCGGCCGCTTTGCGAAATATATCCAATCCCTCCACGCCCTTGCCCTGAAAGGTATAGGGGCTGGTGCGCGGCTTGAACGCGCCGCCGCGCATCAAACGGCAACCCGCCTCGTGCACGAACTTCGCCGACAGGTCCATCTGCTCCTGTGTCTCCACCGAACAGGGGCCTGCGATGATCTGGATCTGATTGCCGCCCAGCGGCACGCCGGAAATATCGACGATCGTGTTTGCCTTGTGCGATTCGCGCGACACGATCTTGTATTGCTTGGCGATGTGCATCGCCGATTCCACGCCCGGCAGCGGCGTGAACATTTCCTCGGTCAGCGGACGCTCGTCGCCGATCGCGCCGATCACGGTGCGCTCTATGCCCCGTGAAATATTCGCCTGCAAACCCGCTGCTTCCAGCCGCTTTACCACTGCGCCGATTTGCTCGTCAGTGACATCCTTACCCATTACGATGATCATTTTATTTCCCTTTCTTCAATCCTCTCCCGCGAAATCCCCTCTCTCTAACTCTCTCTCGCAAACGGGAGAAAGGACAAACGAGAAAGGCAATCTAAATTCCCCGGGGGAGGAAGTAATCGAATCGCTACGCGATTTTTTCCGTTAACGCCCGCTTTAACGCAGACAAAAATTTTTCATTCTCCGCTTCCGTACCGATACTCACGCGCAGATATTCGGCCATATCATAGCTGGCCACCGGGCGCACGATCACGCCCAGCTCCAGCAGGCGTCGGTAGTTCTTCATGCTATCGCCGATTTTGAAACTGACGAAATTGCCGTAAGACGGAATATATTCCAGCCCGAGTTTGGTCAAACCCGCCGTGATCTGCTTCATGCCGCGCAGATTCAGCTCAAACGTCTGCCGTACAAAATCAGTATCCCGCAACGCAGCCACGGCTGCCGCCTGCGCCACGCTGTTGACGTTGAACGGCTGACGCACCCGGTTGATCATGTCGGCCACCTGAGCATCGGCGAACGCATAACCCACGCGCAAACCAGCGAGGCCATAGGCCTTGGAGAAGGTGCGCGAGATAATCAGGTTGGGAAATTCCTGCAACCAGGCCATCGAATCGTAACGTTTGTCTTCCGGCAGGTATTCGTTATAGGCCTCATCCAGCACGACCAGGATATTAGCGGGCAATGCGCGCATGAATTCCAGCAACTCTGCCGCACTCAGAAAAGTACCGGTTGGGTTGTTGGGATTGGCGACAAACACCAGCTTGGCCTTGTTATCAACCGCAGCCTTCAGCATCGCCTTCAGGTCGTGCCCGTATTTGATTGCGGGCACGCTGATGCCGGCTGCGCCCACCGCCTGCGTCGCCAGCGGATACACCGCGAAGGCGTGATCCGAATACACCGCCTTGTCGCCCACGCTGAGAAAGGCGCGCGCGGCCAGTTCCAGCATATCGTTGGAACCGTTGCCCAGTATGATGCGCGCATGCTCTATGCCGTAGCGTTTGGACAGCGCATCCTTCAGTTCGAATCCGTTTCCGTCCGGATACAACGCAATGGTTTTGATCGCCTCTTGCATCGCTGCGGTAGCCTTGGGGCTGCAACCGAGCGGATTCTCGTTCGAGGCCAGCTTGACGATACCGGTGATGCCCAGCTCGCGCTCCAGTTCGGAGATCGGCTTGCCGGGCTGATAAGGCGCAATCGCGCGGATATAGGGTGGTGCGAGTTCGGAGTAATTCATTTCAAGCTTTCGTTAACTCTTTTCTGTCATTCCCGCGAAGGCGGGAATCCAGCTATTCAAAATGCCCTTTGTTTTAAAATTACTGGATTCCCGCCTTCGCGGGAATGACGGTATCTAGTGGTATTGCTGCTTAATCAATCATGTCACTAAACAGCGACAGGGTATGAACCCAGTATCTTTACGAACGCTGCAGACTGTTTCAATTCGGCCAATGCTGCAGCCACTTTGGCGTCGGTCTGATGTCCCTCGATGTCAACGTAAAACACATATTCCCAAAGCCCTGCCCGGCTGGGGCGGGATTCGAGCTTGGTCAGGCTCACGCCGTTTTTGGCGAAAGGGGTCAGCAAGTCATGCACCGCACCGGGACGGTTGGTCGCCGCCATCACCAGCGATGTCTTGTCGCGCCCGGATGCACCCACCTCCTGATTCCCGATCACCAGGAAGCGCGTGGTGTTGCGCGGGTCGTCTTCTATGCTGTGAGCCCAAATCTGCAAGCCGAACAACGCTGCGGCCTGCTCTCCCGCAATCGCCGCCTTGGAGGCATCCCCTGCTGCGAGTCGTGCCCCTTCGGCATTGCTGGCCACGGGAATCCGGGCGACATGGGGGAAATTGATGTTCAACCAATTCTGGCACTGCGCGAGCGCCTGGGGATGGGCCACAATTTCACGTATGCGTCCCTCGATCAGCTCGCCGGGTTGCACCAGTAAACAGTGGTGTATCGGCAGCAGTATCTCGCCGCATATTTTCAACTGGCTGGTGGGCAACAAATCCAGGGTGCGCCCAACCGCGCCTTCGGACGAGTTTTCCACCGGAACAATCCCGTAATTCGCCGAACCCGATTCGACAAACCTGAACACCTCGTCTATCGACGTCGTCGCAAAGCCATTTATCGCATGGCCAAAGCGCTTGATCACAGCCTCTTCGCTGTAGGTGCCTATCGGCCCGAGAAAAGCCACGGAGATAGGCGCTTCCAGCGCGCGGCACTGCGACATCACCTCGGTGAACAGTTGCGCCACCGCCGCATTGCTCAACGGCCCGCCGTTATTTTCCTGCAGACGGCGCAGCACCTGCGCCTCGCGCTCGGGACGCAGCACCACGCCGTCTTCCTTGAGGTGGCCGATCTGTTGTGCCAGCTTGGCGCGTTCATTGCACAGTCGCAGCAGCTCATCGTCGATCCGGTCGATCTGTTCGCGGAATTTTTTTAGCGTGTCAGACATGACGAATCAACCATTGCTCCGGGCAAATTCGTTCATGAAGTCGGCCAGAGCCCGCACCCCCTCAAACGGCATCGCGTTATAGATCGATGCGCGCATCCCGCCAGCCAGCTTGTGGCCTTTGAGTTGCAGCATGCCGCGCTCTTCCGCCTGCCTGATGAACCCGGCGTCGGTTTTCGCATCTGCGGTTCTAAACGGCACATTCATTCGCGAACGGTCCGCCCTGTTCACCGGGCAATGATAGAAACCGTTGCTGGCATCGATCGCGTCATACAGCAAATCGGCCTTGGCGACGTTGTGCTTTTCCATCACGCCGATGCCGCCATTCTTCTTCAGCCACTGGAACACCAAGCCGGCCATGTATATCGAGAAGGTGGGCGGGGTGTTGTACATCGACTCATTGTCGTTGTGTATCTTGTAATCCAGCATGGTCGGCAACCGCGGATCGGCGTGCCCGATCAGGTCATCGCGCACGATCACCAGCGTCAAACCAGCCGGCCCGATGTTTTTCTGCGCGCCCGCATAAATCAGTCCGTACTTCCATACATCGACAGGACGCGACAGAATATTGGAAGACATGTCCGACACCAGCGGCACGTCGCCGGTATTGGGTGTCCAGTTGAACTCGACGCCGCCTATGGTTTCGTTAGCAACGTAATGCACATAGGCCGCCTCCCTGTCCAGCTTCCAGGTATCGAACGCCGGGACGTAACTGAAATTCATGTCGGCACTGCTGGCGACTTCATTCACATAACTGAACTTTTTCGCCTCGGCTATCGCCTTCCTGGACCAGATACCGGTATTCACATAATCAGCGGACGCCCTGCCGCGCAACAGATTCAACGGGATCATCGAGAACTGCTGGCTGGCGCCGCCCTGCAGGAACAGCACCTTGTAATTGGATGGGATGCCCATCAACTCGCGCAGATCGGCTTCGGCCTGTGCCTGGATGCCCATGTACTCCTTGCCGCGATGCGACATCTCCATCACCGACATGCCGCTGCCATGCCAATCTAGCAGTTCAGCCTGAGCCTGCTGCAGCACATCTTTGGGCAACACGGCGGGACCCGCACTAAAATTAAAAATCGTCATATCGTTTAGTTCACATTCACTTAAAAACTCAGGAAAACGCAATGCCTGCATTGGCTGCTATTTTGCCAGCCAGCTTTTTGAAATCTTTATAGCAATTTGAGACTGCCTCTTGATGTGAACCTATCGCTCCATCTGCCGATTTAAGAAAGAAAATCGGCTTGTTAACTTCCATCGCCATCGGCATCAGGCTGCGGTAATGTTTAAGTAGTGCAAGCATATAAGGATCATCGGTCACTGAAATATTGCCTGTAGCATTTTCAGTCAATACGGATTCACGATAAGTCTGGGGAATTTTATCCAGCCAACGTTGATAGGCTTTCACCGGGCGGCTATTCAAAATTCCGTGTTGCATAACAATATAACCTATAGGCTGCATTGCTCCTTTTGGCATTGGAACATCAGCGGGAGCCTTATTCAACAACTCCCTCCAAACTTCGCGCCATTCATTCAGCGTTGGCCCAAGATTTTTAAGTCCCTGCAAAGAAAACAAATCCGGGGCCAGCGGCAAACAAACTTGATCGGAGGCTATCAGTGCTGAACGGTTGATCGCTCCCAAGTTTGGGCCAACATCAATCAAAACCAGCTCCACACCTCGATTAACGCCATATTGTACAAGGCGATGAAAAGCCGTCATGGTACGAAAAGCGGACTCATTTCCAAGTTGGCAACGAGGCCACGCATCGGAAAGATTATCTTCAAATCGGGATAGCCCAAGGTCTCCCGGAATCAAACCTAGATTTTCCGTAATTTGCTCAATGTGCGGCTCGGCAATATCCCCAACCCCCTTCAAAATGGGACGGATCGCCCCATAAACAGTTTCAGGATGTTCACCATCCGGCCACAACTCTTCCAAGCGCGCTTCATCCAAAAACATGGAGGTCAGATTAGCTTGAGGATCAAGATCAACCGCCAGCACTTTGATTCCACGATCCGCAAACATCCACGCCAAGTGGTACACCAGCGAGGTTTTTCCCACCCCGCCTTTATTATTAAAAAAGGCAATGGTTCTCATTGCACGGCCCGCCGGATCGTAACTGCAACCACCCTGTCTTCAAAACTGAATTCCGCTGGAGGATTGCCGTTTTCTTCCAACAACTTTTGCGCTTGCTGAATACCGAAACCGAACCTGTTTACATAGCCCATTGCCTTCAACGCCTCAGCCACAACGGGATTGCGGTAACTGTTGCGGCTCATAATGGTTTCCGGCGTAACCTCTCCGTATAATCCGCCGGGACTTTGTATCTCGATGCGGTCTGCAAACCAATAAAAACGGATGGGGGTATTGGATTGATAATCGCGGTGTATCACTGCGTTATGCAGCAACTCGCGCACCGACCATTCGGGGTAGTCTGACAACAACTGATCCTTAAAATCTTTTCCCGGCTTCATACCCACTTGGTTGCAGGCGCGAAATTTATCGCGCAAACTATCCAACACCGTGCGCATATCCCCGGAAAACTCCGCTTGATCCACTGGCATGTCAGTCATTTTCGTACCGGGGAAACGCAAAAATTGCACGTATGCTCCGGGCAGAAAATAACGAGGGTTGTTGCCGAATAAAAGAATGCCGGAAGTCGTTGGGCATTTCTTGGACAAATCAAACAAGCGCAGGGAAGCCAATTGCTCTTCGACAGTGCGGTGGTTTTCTTCAATCACTTCTGGTGCAACCACTTGGGCTCGATACTCACCAAACAAACGAATAGATAAATCCGCAAGTTTCGCTTCTGGAAAAGGAAGCACATCAAAGGTATGCGCCCGAGCGACGCGCTTTTCGGTCAATATTCGCTCATCCTGCTCGTTGGCGGTCGCTTTACGAGGGCCAACACGTACCCAAATCGTCCCCTTGTAACGAACCGGCGTCATATCCGATGGCAACACTTCGACTACCGCTACATCCCCGCCACTCAGACTGAATTTTTGCACAATCATTACGGGCGATGGCAACACATTGCCGTCAGAACGAATCGCACCCAGATTTTGCAATAGCTGATCTGTCACTTGCAGCCCTGACAAACTCCCATCGTCATTTGCGCCAATCAGCAAATAACCGGGCTGACGACGATTGGGCAAATCATTGGCAAACGCACAAATCGCCTGACAAAACTTGTCCGATTTATTTTCGGAAATCGTGCGCTCAACACGATCCGACTCCAAGTCGGACAATAATTCGGTTAATTGTGCTTCGGTCAACATGAGGTTCTATTCTGCCTCATCTTCCGGCTCGGCGATGCGGCTCAAGCCCGCCAATTTGTCGCCCTCTTCCACATTCATCAGCGTGACGCCCTGTGTGGTGCGGCCCATCTCGCGTATCTCCTTGACGCGGGTGCGGATCAGCACGCCGCTGGTGCCGATCAGCATGATCTCGTCTTCGGGTTTCACCAGCGTCGCGGCGACTACCTTGCCGTTTCGCGCCGAGGTCTGGATCGCGATCATGCCCTGCGTGCCTCGCCCGTGGCGGGTGTATTCGGTGATCGGGCTGCGCTTGCCGTAGCCGTTTTCGGTCGCGGTCAATACGCTTTGCTGTTCATCCTCGGCGACCAGCAGCGAGATCACATGCTGGTTGGCGGCCAGCTTCATGCCGCGCACGCCGCGCGACGCGCGTCCGGTCGGACGCACATCATCCTCATCGAAACGTACTGCCTTGCCGCCGTTCGAGAACAGCATCACATCGTGCTTGCCGTCGGTGACGGCAACCCCGATCAGGTGATCGCCCTCATCCAGATTGATCGCAATGATGCCGCGCTTCATCGGGCGGGAGAAATCGTTCAGCGGAGTCTTCTTGACCGTGCCGTTTGCGGTGGCAAAGAACACATATTTATCTTCTACAAATTCGCTCACCGGCAACACCGCGTTGATCTTCTCGCCCTCTTCCAGCGGCAACAGATTCACGATAGGCTTGCCGCGCGAAATACGGCTACCCTGCGGCACCTCATAGACCTTGAGCCAATACACGCGACCGCGATTGGAGAAGCACAGGATGTAATTGTGGGTGTTGGCGATGAACAGGTTGTCGATGAAATCGTCTTCCTTGGTCGCGGTCGCCTGCTTGCCGCGACCGCCGCGTTTCTGCGCACGATATTCGTCCAGCTTCTGCGCCTTCATGTAGCCGCCATGCGACAGCGTGACCACCACGTCCTCGGGAACGATCAGGTCTTCCATGCTCATGTCTTGCGTGTGCGTGATGATCTCGCTGCGTCGCTTATCGCCGAACTGCGTTTTCACCGCGACCAGTTCGTCATGGATGATCTGTGTAACGCGCGCCGGTTTGGCGAGAATGTCGAGCAGGTCGGTGATCTTGTCCATCACTTCGCGATATTCGCCGACGATCTTGTCCTGTTCCAGCCCGGTCAGGCGTTGCAGGCGCAATTCAAGAATCGCCTGCGCCTGCGCATCGGAGAGGAAATAGCCGCGCTCGTTGCCCGTCGCGACCAAACCGTACTGCGGCAGCAGACCCTCCGGACGCGAAGCGTCGCTGACACGGCTCAACATGTCTTCCACCAGCGACGAACGCCAGCTGCGCCCCATCAGCTCACGCTTGGCATCGGCGGGAGTCGGCGCAGCCTTGATCAGCGCGATGATCTCGTCCACATTGGACAGCGCCACCGCCAGTCCTTCGAGGATATGGCCGCGCTCGCGCGCCTTGCGCAATTCGAATATGGTGCGGCGCGTAACCACTTCGCGGCGATGGCGCAGGAAGGCGTCGATCACCTCCTTCAGGTTGAGCAGCCTGGGCTGGCCGTCGATGATCGCGACCATGTTGATGCCGAAGCTGTCCTGCAGCTGGGTGTCCTTGTACAGCTTGTTGAGGATCACATCGGCATTTTCTCCGCGCTTCAGCTCGATCACCGCACGCATCCCGGACTTGTCCGATTCGTCACGGATTTCGGAAATGCCTTCCAGACGCTTCTCGCGCACCAGTTCGCCGATCTTGATCAGCAAATTGGCCTTGTTCACCTGGTAGGGCAGCTCGTCGATGATGATGGCCTGACGCCCTCCCACTTTGTCGATATCCTCGAAGTGGGTACGCGCAGGCACGTATTCGATCAGCTGCTCGATATCCAGATCGGGATTTTTCAGCAGCGCCAGGCAGGCATCCACCACTTCGGAGAGGTTGTGCGGCGGAATATTGGTGGCCATGCCCACCGCGATGCCGGACGAACCGTTCACCAGCAAATTCGGGAAGCGCGACGGGAACACCAGCGGCTCATGCTCCGAACCGTCATAGTTCGGACCGAAGTCCACCGTTTCCTTGTCCAGGTCGGCCAGCAGCTCATGCGCGATCTTCGCCATGCGGATTTCGGTATAACGCATCGCCGCCGCGTTGTCGCCGTCCACCGAGCCGAAGTTACCCTGCCCGTCCACCAGCGGGTAGCGCAGCGAAAAATCCTGCGCCATGCGGACGATGGTGTCGTACACCGCCGTATCGCCGTGCGGATGGTATTTACCGATCACGTCGCCGACGATACGCGCCGACTTCTTGTAGGCCTTGTTCCAGTCGTTGGACAGCTCGTGCATCGCGAACAGCACGCGGCGGTGCACCGGCTTTAAGCCATCGCGCACATCCGGCAGCGCGCGCCCGACAATAACGCTCATCGCATAGTCCAGGTAGGACTTGCGCATCTCTTCTTCAAGACTGACGTGGTGTGTTTCTTTGGCGAATTGCTGTTCCATGAATTAACTCTTACCTCAGGGTAAATACAACGTGTAATTGCAGCGTGACAAAACGCGCATTTTAGCACAGCGCCACTACCCTGAGCCACCTGCTTACCAAGCCGGTTCATTTGGCTAATGCATTGATTTTTGATAAAGTCACGCGCCCCAACAGACAAACACCAGACATGACCAACGCCGACCCGATAGAACTGGAAAAATTTGCCCAGATGGCCCACAAGTGGTGGGATCCGCACAGCGAATTCAAGCCGCTGCACGATATTAACCCGTTGCGCCTGGGCTACATCGACCGCCACGCTGCGCTGTCCGGCAAGACCGTACTGGACGTCGGCTGCGGCGGCGGCATCCTGTCGGAAAGCATGGCAGGGCTGGGTGCTAACGTCACCGGCATCGACCTGTCCGACAAGCCGCTGCAAGTCGCCAAGCTGCATCTGCTGGAAAGCGGACGCAAAGTCGATTACCGCAAGATCGCAGTAGAAGACCTCGCCGCAGAACAGCCCGGCCATTACGATATGGTCACCTGCATGGAAATGCTGGAACACGTGCCCGACCCGCAAAGCGTGATTACATCCTGCGCCAGGCTGATCAAACCAGGCGGCTGGGTATTCTTATCGACGCTGAACCGCAACCCCAAGTCTTACCTGTTTGCCGTCCTCGGTGCGGAATACCTGCTCAACATGCTGCCGCGCGGCACGCACGACTACGCCAAATTCATCAAGCCATCAGAGCTCGCGCAATCCTG
This sequence comes from Nitrosomonadales bacterium, assembly GCA_016195965.1. Taxonomy (GTDB): domain Bacteria; phylum Pseudomonadota; class Gammaproteobacteria; order Burkholderiales; family Gallionellaceae; genus Gallionella. The sequence goes on from JACPYR010000036.1 coordinate 12,011, forward strand.
CCGCAATGCCGGGCTGAACCTGGTCGACCTGACCGGCATGAGCTACAACCCGCTCAGCAAGGTGTATACGCTGGGCAAGGATACAGATGTGAACTACATGATCGCCTGCAAGCGTGATTAAGGCAGTTCTGTTTGACCTCGACGGCACCTTCGCCGACACCGCGCCCGACCTGGCCGCCGCGCTCAACCACGCGCGCGCCTCGCGCGACCTGCCGCCTTTGCCGCTGGACGTGCTGCGCCCGCAAGCATCGCACGGATCGCCCGGCCTGATCAAGGTGGGCTTCGGCATCGAACCGGATCATCCGGACTTCGTCCCCTTGCGCGACGTCTTCCTCGACTATTACGCGCGCAACATCTGCGTGCATACGCAACTGTTCCTCGACACGGCACAGCTGATCACCGAGCTGGAGCGGCGCGGCATCGAGTGGGGCATCGTCACCAACAAGCCGCACCGCTTTACTCAGCCCTTGATGCAGGCGCTGGGCTATGCACAGCGCGCGGCCTGCTTGATCAGCGGCGACACCTGTGCGCACGCCAAACCGCATCCCGAGCCACTATTGCATGCTTGCAAGCTGATGGGTGTGACGCCCGCTGAATCGCTCTATTTGGGCGACGACCTGCGCGACATGCAGGCCGCCAACGCCGCCGGGATGCGCGGCATCATTGCCAGTTACGGCTATGTCGGCGCCGATGCGTCCGTTGAAAACTGGCAGGCATACGGCAGCGTGAACCGGCCCACGGAACTTCTCCGCTATTTGCCCCTCTGAGAACTGTTACAATCTGTACCGTATCAACACACCGGGGGCGACTTGGCTTCGACGTGGGTTACAAAGCAGCGTAGGGCATACCGAGGACCCGCAACCTCGTAAATCAGCTGGAAAAAACTAGTCGCAAACGACGAAAAGTACGCTTTAGCAGCTTAGTCTGCTAGACCTCACACCCTGCTGTCTGTGGAGGGGCTCGAAGCCGCAAGGTTGAGATGAGTGAGGTAAATTACACAGAATCGTGCCGGCCAGGGTTACTTTGATCGGAGCTAAAAACAAGGTGACTCGTCCCGTACCAGCCCGCCGGTTGGCGTGTCCGGGATTAAATTAAATAGCATGGCTAAGTATGTAGAACTGCCTGTAGAGGGCTTGCGGACGGGGGTTCAATTCCCCCCGCCTCCACCAATATATAAAGGTCAACGGTTATCCGTTGGCCTTTTTTATTGTGTATTGCCGCGTATCCGTGGGGATTCCTGCTAACTCCTGCGGACTTCAATTCACACCACATGGTCACGTTTCAGTCACTATTTTCTCTCTCCGCGCCGATATTCTCTCTAGCCCCATCCGACCGCTCAGATGCGAAGTCCGCGAGTTTGAATTTTTATGTCCTATTATTTCAAGTAATTACGCGCGGACTTATCGACACGGTTTGATTGAAAAATTGGTTGGCAAATCACGCCCAAACCAGCGGCGGATCAGCCGCCAGTTCCAGCAAAGTAAAATTATCCGGCAGCGTGTCGTCCAGAATCGCGGCAATAACGTATGGCGACAGCATGGTCAGATTGATCATCCGGCTGACGTAGCTGTTGTCCACGCCTTCGCGGGTGGCCAGCTCGCGCATGGTCGATACCTCGCCCGACTCCAGCATGGCGAGCCACCGATGGCCTCGTGCCAGCGCCAGTTGCATGGCCGTGGGTGCAAGCGGTTTGTGCGGAGTCCCCGCTTCACCGTTGGGCAGCGTGATCCGCTTACACCCACCGCGTCGCCGAATCTGGATCGGGATGTTCAGCGTCAGCTTGCCATCGCTGGACGGGATGACGTCGGCAGCGCCGTTGACGTTGATCGCGGTCATGCCATCACCTCTTCATCCACATCCACCTTGGCCGGTTGCAACTCCATCACCACCTGTTCGATGCCGTTGGCCCGCAGCCGCAGCTCGATATTGGTCGGGGAGACGATGACCTTTTCTACCAGCAATTTGACGATGCGCGTCTGCTCTGCCGGAAACAGTTGCTCCCAGATGATGTCCAGCCGTGTCATCGCTACCGTAATCTGCGCCTC
>JACPYR010000042.1 GCA_016195965.1 Nitrosomonadales bacterium
GCTTGAATCTCCTCAGTCTTACAGTGTTTGGTGGTACATCCATTGTAAATTCCTTCGGAAATTCAGGCCATTTCTATTTACTTCTTGTGGGACAGCAGTGAGACTGACCCCATCAATTTATCGATTTTAGCTAAGAAGGGTGCAGGCGGCAGGAGCGAGTAGATTTCGGGGCATGGTAATGGCTAACGAATGAAAGGGACTTCCCCGTCCCGAGGCAGCGGAGAAGTTTCCGCGAACGGCAACAAGTGCCATGATGGAATTTCGATCATTTCATCAACGCCACGAAAGGGGAAGTCATGAACATTATCACCGTAGGAATCGATCTCGCCAAGAACGTCTTTGCCGTGCACGGCGTCAATGATAACGGCAAGCCCGCTCTGGTCAAGCCGAAAGTGCAGCGCGCAGACTTGCTGCCGCTGATCGCACAGCTGCCACCGTGCTTGATCGGCATGGAAGCGTGTACTGGTGCACACCACTGGGCACGACTGTTCCGCCAGCACGGCCACACCGTCAAACTGATGGCGCCGAAGCTTGTTGCACCCTATCGAATGAGCGGTAAGAAAGGCAAGAACGATGCGGCGGACGCCGCCGCGATCTGCGAAGCCGTCACGCGCCCGAACATGCGCTTCGTCCCGGTCAAGGAAGAACACCAGCAGATCATCCTGACCCTGCATCGCACCCGCCAGGGATTCGTCGAAGAACGCACCGCAAGTTACAACCGCCTGCGCGGCCTGATCGGCGAATTCGGCATCGTCCTGCCGCAGAAAGTGACCTGCCTGCGCCGCGAGATTGGCGCGCATCTGGAAAACCTGCCAGGTTACGCCAACCTGTGCGTGGGTGACTTGCTGGCACACACCTCAGCGCTTGATGCGAAGATCGCCGAATACGACCGCCTGATCGCCCAGGCCGCGCGCGAAGATGCACGTAGCAAACGATTAATGAAACTCCCTGGCATCGGCCCGGTCACCGCCAGCGCCATGCTGGCCAGTATGGGCAGCGGCCACGACTTTGATAACGGACGCCAGGTGGCGGCGTGGATCGGGTTAACGCCCGGGCAATACAGTAGTGGTGGCAAGACGCGGCTGGGACGGATCACCAAGGCCGGAGATGGTTACCTGCGCAGCCTGCTCGTCATGGGCGGGAGGGCGGTGCTCAACAGTCTGGGCGACAAACAGGACCGGTTCAGCCGCTGGGCCAGATCATTGCAAGAGCGGCGCGGTTACTGGCGCGCGGTGATCGCCATCGCGGCGAAGAATGCGCGGCTGGCCTGGGCGGTACTGAAGTACGGCGAGGATTTCAAATTGGAGCCTGGCAAGAACTAAAAACCCCCAACCGTCTGCCAGAAAAAAAGAACTTGAAAGGAATATACGCGCCGCCGGGCGGCGACAAAGAATCACCGATGCACTGCCAGCGTTGATGTGAAGCGGGTTGGACCCGCGCCGGGAGAGCCTGATCAATTTAAGGGGAAGCAGCATGCACCCGACTAACGAATGAGGTCCCGGCGCGCGTCTTTCATCAGGGTCCGGGCAATAGCCCAACATGACCGGTTGTAGTTTAGCAGTCCTTCACCTTCTCGCACGATGCAAGCAGAGCGATTTGAAACGAAACAGAATAGGAAATAGTAATGAACTGAAAAACATCAACGGCACTTGCGAATTTGGGGAAGCCCTTGTAGTTAAATAGAAAACACTTTCATACGGCGGCAATGTCGCCTATGTTTATATCGGCTGTCAAGGCTGGGTGCAAGATTATGATGGATTCAGGCAGTTGGCATAATTTTCCCGCTGGACTTACCTTTAATTAGGCAACCTAAAATTCTTCGGATGGAAGTTAAAGCCGTTTCTCAGGATTCGCGTGCGCCGCTTATAGCATCCGCAAACGTGAATTAATTTACCATGTAATTAATTTCCCCGGGCTCTGCTAAAATGTTACAAGTTTATTATTTGGAGCGCCGCGATGACCTATGTAGTTTCCGAACCCTGCATCAAATGCAAATACACCGACTGCGTGGACGTGTGCCCGGTGGATTGTTTCCGTGCGGGGCCGAATTTTCTGGTGATTGATCCGGACGAGTGCATCGATTGCACCCTGTGTGTGGCGGAATGTCCGGTCGAGGCGATTTATGCCGAAGATGACCTGCCGGAAAATCAGCGCCATTTCATCGCGCTGAATGCCGAGCTGGCCAAAACCTGGAAGCCTATCGTCGAGAAACAGGATGCGCCTGCCGATGCCGATCAGTGGAAGGATGTCAAAGACAAGCTGCATCTGTTGGAGCGTTGAAGACAAGTTGAGCATGGAGCGCCATGAACATGGAATCCATGGATAGCAGCGGCACGCAATCAGCGGCCGCTGTTTTTTTTTGACACTGTCGCACGCCGGTTCCTGAAGCAGCCCGTGCCGCTCGCGTTCGTCCAGAAGCAATCAGTTATTGACTCATGTTGTTCTTGGCGGATTCAAGGATGAAGTGCAATTTTGAGTAATGCCGGTTGGGTGGGCGGGATGCGGTAGCATCCATGCCTTTTTGACCGGCCAGTCGAAATTGCAGAAATGAACTACACACATCTCACCCGAGAAGAACGATACC
>JACPYR010000035.1 GCA_016195965.1 Nitrosomonadales bacterium
ATTGATCCGCACAGGCGGGCCGAGACATGGGCTACAACATGTCGGTCGCGGCGACAGTCGGCTTCATCGCACTGTCGGGTGTAGCGGCCGAGATAGGCGTTATCATGCTGATCTACATAGCCCACGCACACCAAGCGCTCAAGGAGCAGCGGGAAGCAAGCGGCGAGCCCTTTTCGGTGGCTGACCTGCATGAGGCGGTGACGCAAGGGGCCTTGCTGCGCGTGCGTCCGATCATGATGACGGTGTGCGCCATAATCGCCGGGTTGCTGCCCATCATGTGGGGCAGCGGTACCGGCTCAGAAGTGATGCGCCGCATCGCGGCACCTATGGTAGGAGGGATGATCTCGGTCACGTTCCTTTCCTTGATCGTGATTCCCGTTTTGTATGCCTTGGTCAAAACGCGTGAAATTAAACATTCATCTTCTGGAAAGAAATAAAATTGATAACAATTATTCCCAATTGGCATCCGCTATTCGTACATTTTCCGATTGCCTTTGCCACGGCGGCAGTATTTTTTTCACTGTCGCGCAGTTATTCAAACATAAATCCTGGGCGGCGCAGTGCGCGATAACGGGTCATCAGGATGTTCATGCCCACAGCCACGATGATATTGCGAGCGGTGCTGGCGCGCCTGCCAAGAAGCATGGGCATACTCATGCGCCAGGAACTCCGCCACACAAGGATTAGTGAGATGAAAACGGGATGGCAATTGCATCACAGGAAATGGCAATGCATAAGCATGACTGACCTTTTTTCTTGCCATGAGAGTATGAATATTTCCAGTTGCAACACGAACACGTACTTAGTAAAGATGATTAATCCTGTGCTGCTGGCAGGTAAAATTATTTCAGGTGCACAACCCGCTTCAGATTAACGGAGACAGCCGCCGTGGAACAGGTTATCCAGCCCATGCAACTTACCAGTGAGCCGATCGGTATGATCGAGGAGGTGCATGGGCCGGTGATAGACGTCATCTGCGAGCGGTTGCCGCCGCTGCACCAGGCGCTGTTCTGCGCATTCGATCACGAGCATTACACTTTTGAAGTTTACCGCCATCTCGACGAGCGCCGTGTGCGCGCGATCGCCCTGCATCCCACCGCCGGCCTAAGGCGCGGTCTGCCGGTATTCGACAGCGGCGGGCCGTTGCGCATTCCGGTTACGCCGGATTGCCTGAACCGTTTGCTCGATGTGTTCGGTGCACCGCTGGATGGTGGACCGCCACTGGTCGCCAGTGAGATGCGCAACATCATCGCGCGCCCGGCGCCGCTGGCGGAAACTATGCCCGCGACTGGCATACTCGAAACCGGCATCAAGGTGATCGACCTGCTGTGTCCGTTCGTCAAAGGCGGAAAGACCGGGTTGTTTGGCGGAGCGGGGGTGGGCAAAACGGTGCTGATCATGGAATTCATGCACGCCATCGTCAGCCTGCACCAGGGTGTATCGGTGTTCGCAGGCGTGGGCGAACGCATCCGCGAAGGCCACGAGCTGTGGCACGAAATGCAGGATGCCGGGGTGATGCCGCGCACGCTGATGGTGTTCGGCCAAATGGACGAATCGCCCGGCGTGCGTTTCCGCGTCGGCTTGTCTGCGGTGGCTTATGCCGAATATTTGCGCGATACGCTGGGCAAGACGGTGCTGCTGTTAATGGACAACGTATTCCGTTTTGTGCAGGCGGGCAGTGAAATTTCCGGCCTGCTCGGACGCATGCCGGCCACGGTCGGTTATCAGCCGACGTTGATGAGCGAGGTTGCGGAATTGCAGGAGCGTATCATCTCCACGCGTAGCGGCGACATCACTGCAGTGCAGGCGGTGTATGTGCCGGCGGACGACATGACCGACCTGGCGGTGAGCACGATCCTGTCGCATCTCGATACCATGGTGATCCTGTCGCGCAGCCAGGCTGCGAAGGGCATCTATCCGGCGATTGATCCGTTGCAGTCGTCGAGCAAGATGATGGATCGCAGTTTCCTCGGTGACCGCCATTACAACGTGGCCAAGGGCGTGCGCGAGCATCTCGCGCGCTACAAGGAGCTGGAGGACATCATCGCGATGCTCGGGCTGGAAGCGCTGTCGGAAAAAGACCAGCGCATTGTGCTGCGCGCGCGCAAGCTGCAGCGCTATCTGACCCAGCCGTTTCATGTGGTGACATCGCATACCGGCATCAGCGGTGTGTCGGTGAAGCTGGAACAGACGCTTGCCGATTGCGAAGCTTTCATGCGTGGCGACTACGATGCTATTCCAGAGGAACAATGCTACATGCGCGGTGCGATGACGGAATCCAGTCATGAGGTATCGGCATGAAAACATTTTCCATGCATGTGCAGAGCGCGACGCAGTACGAGCACATCGAGGGTGTAACCAGCTTCGTCGGCGAGGACGAGTCCGGCAGTTTCGGCATCCGCGCCTGCCACGAACGCATCACCACCGCGCTGAGTTACGGTCTGGCGCGTTACCAGTCGCAGCAAGGTGATTGGCGTTACCTTGCATTTCCGGGAGGCATTCTTTATTTTGTAAACAATGAACTTTACATCAGCACACGGCGCTTTCTGCATGATGCGAACTATGAACGTATCAGCGCCGGGTTGCTGGAGAAGCTGCTCAAAGAAGAGGAGGAGCTGCGGGCAATCAAGGAAAGCCTGTATCATCTGGAGCAGGAGATGTTCCGGCGCTTGTGGCAGATGGGACGTAGCGGGGCCGCAACATGAACGACGAACAGTTGCGCCGGTCAGTGGAGAAACAGGTTAAACGCATGAAGCGCGCGGAAAAGGAACGCACGACGTTGCTGGCGCAGTCGGTATTCATGGGCACGCTGACGCTGCTGTTCGTGCTGCCGATGATTTTCGGCGCCTATCTTGGCAACTGGCTGGATGACATGGCGCAGAACTATTCGATGCGCTGGACGATGGGGCTGATGTTGCTTGGTTTGTGCATCGGTGTGGTCAACGTTTACTTGTTCATTCGGGAGCATAACTGATAGAAGAGGCAATGGTGCTATTCAAGATGGGGCCGTTTGCGATCACGTCGATAGTGATGACCACGTGGCTAATCATGCTGGCGCTGGGCGTATTCAGCTGGCTGGCCACGCGCAACCTCACGCTGGATCCGGGGCCGTTGCAGGCGATGCTGGAAGGGGTGGTGTCCGCGATGGAAGAAAGTATCTATGCGGTGTTGCCGGATCGCGCACAACAACTGTTGCCGTTCATCGGCACGTTGTGGATATACATCGTGTTAGCGAATCTGGTCGGGGTGCTTCCGCATCTGCATGCCCCTACGGGCAATCTGTCGGTGACAGCGGGTCTCGCGTTGATAGTGTTTTTGTCGGTGCACTGGTTCGGCATACGCAGCGAAGGGCTGCGCCGTTACTTCAGACACTACATCATCCCCAACCCGATCCTGCTGCCGTTCCACCTGATCAGCGAGATAACGCGTACCGTAGCGTTGGCGGTGCGCTTGTTCGGTAACATCATGAGTCTGGAGATGGCGGCGCTGCTGGTGTTGCTGGTGGCCGGCCTGCTGGCGCCGGTGCCGCTGTTGATGTTGCACATTGTGGAATCATTGGTGCAGGCCTATATTTTTGGCATGCTGGCTTTAATCTACGTGGCGGGCGCGATGCAGTCGCAACAAAATCTTGAACTGGACGATAAAGGAGATGGCAATGAATGACATGACCTGGTTTACGATACTTTCCACGGTGGGCGCAGCGCTTGCCATTGCAATCGGCGTGATGTTTCCGGCACTGGCGATGGGGCGAGCGATCAGCCAGGCGCTGGATGCGCTGGCGCGCCAGCCGGAAGCGGAAAAATCCATCATGCGCACCCTGTTCATCGGCCTTGCGATGATAGAGTCTCTGGCGATTTACGTGCTGGTGATTGTACTCATCATCCTGTTCCGCAATCCGCTGTTGCAGTATCTGATCAAATAAGCGCGGGAGACTCACGTGAATTTCGACTGGTCGACTTTTTTTCTCGAAATAATCAACTTCCTGATTCTGGTCTGGATCCTGAAGCGTTTTTTATACCAGCCCATTCTCGGAGTTGTCGCCAGGCGCGGCGCCGGCATCGAACAGACGCTGGCCGATGCCAAGCGCATCGAGACTGAAGCGGACGCACTCAAGCAACAGAGCCTGCGCGAACGGGCGCAGTGGGAAGAGCAAAAGGAAGCGGCAAAGGCGCGTTTGCGCGAGGAGTTGGAGGTGGAGCGCGAGCGCTTGATGGGCGAACTGGAAACGGCTGTTGCCGAAGAGCGCGAGCGTCGCCGTGTATTGGACGAACGGCAACAGCGCGATTTCAAGCGCGCCATCGAGGAGCAGGGCATCGCACAGGGCGCGGCGTTTTCTGCCAGATTGCTTGGACGTCTGGCCACGCCTGAGCTGGAGGCTCAGTTGTATGCGCTGTTGCTGGAAGATTTGCGCAGCTTGCGTGCCGAGGATAAACGCGCCGTGGCGGATGTTGCGGCAACATCCGGATTGCAGCTCAAGGTGCAGAGCGCATTTGCGCTCGATGCGACCAGACGGGCCGAACTGGCGGGCGCGCTGAGCGAGGTGACGGGCAGGAAGCTGCCGGTTGAATACGGTGAAAATCCGGAGTTGGTGGCGGGATTTCAGGTGAGCATCGGGCCGTGGATTTTGCACGCCAACCTGCGCGACGAATTGAAGTTTTTTAGCGGTGCATTGCGTCATGCCGGATAGTGGCCCAATAGCTGCCGATTCGCCGCTCGCCGCGCAAGCGGAGTGGTTAACGCGCTATCGTTTCGGCTTGCGCTTGTCCGAGCAGGGCACAGTAGTGTCGGTCGGCGATGGTATTGCCTGGATCAGCGGATTACCCTCGGCGCGCATGGATGAAATCGTGCAGATGGACGACGGCAGTAGCGCGCTGGTATTTCACCTTGCGCGCAACCGGATCGGGGCGATTTTGTTGCGTCAGACCGAGCAGCTGACGGCTGGCACAGCGGCATTCCTGACCGGCAAGCGGTTGAGCATCGCTGTCGGCGACAGCCTGCTGGGCAGGGTGGTCGATCCGCTTGGCACGCCGCTCGACGATGGTGGGCCGCTTGATCCCGGCGTGCGCCGTTTGCTCGATGTGCGTTCGCCACCCATCATCGCGCGCGATTTTGTCGCGCAACCGATGTACACCGGCTGTAAAATTGTCGATACGCTGATCCCCATCGGCAAAGGGCAGCGGCAACTGATCATCGGCGACAACGGCACCGGCAAGAGCGCGCTCGCCGTCGATGCGGTGATCAACCAGCGCGGCAAGAATGTTTATTGCGTCTACGTGCTGATCGGCCAGAAACGCTCCACCGTGGTGAACACCATTGAAACCTTGCGGCGTTCAGGTGCACTGGCCTACACCACATTAGTGGTGGCGGAAGCCACCGCGATGCCCGGCCTGAAGTATCTCGCGCCATTCGCAGGCTGCACCGTGTCCGATGCGTGGACCTGGCAAGGGCGCGACACGCTGGTCGTTTACGACGACCTGACCACCCACGCGCGCAGCTATCGCGAACTTTCGCTGCTGTTGCGCCGCCCGCCGGGACGCGAGGCTTATCCGGGAGATATTTTTTATTTGCATGCGCGCCTGCTGGAGCGTTCCACTCGTCTGGCGGCGAAGCATGGCGGTGGCAGCATGACCGCGCTACCCATCATCGAAACCGAACAAGGAGAAATCGCGTCGTATATTCCCACCAATTTGATTTCGATCACCGACGGCCAGATTTACCTGGATCACGATTTATTTGCGCGCGGTTTTCTGCCGGCAATTGACGTTACCCGTTCGGTGTCGCGCATCGGCGGCAATGCACAGCATCCCAACATCAAGAAAGAAGCGGGTCGGATGAAGCTGGACTATTTGCAGTTTCTCGAACTGGAAGTATTCACGCGCTTCGGTTCACGGCTGGAAGCCAGCATGGAAGCGCGCATCCGGCGCGGCCAAGTGCTGCGCGAAATACTCAAGCAGGATACGCTCGCGTCCTTGGCGATTGAATTTCAAATGGCGTGGCTGGTAGCTTACAACGAGGGGTTATTCGACAATGTCGAGCTTGGGCGGGTGAAACAGCGCATGATGTTGCTGCAACGGCAGGTCGAACATGCACGGGTCAGCATAGAAGAGGGGCGCGACCAGTGGAAAAAACTGGTGCATGCATGGTTGAGCGAGGTGGCAACTTCGGAGGTTTCTTAAGTGGGCAAACGGCGTGAAATGCAGAATCGCCTGGCGATGCTGGACGAAATTGACGGCATCATGGTCGCGATGAAAAATCTGGCTTTGCTCGAAGCACGCAAGCTCGCGGCTTTTCTTGCCACGCAACGCCGCGCCGTAAGCAGCATCGAAACGGCTGCACAGGATTTCCTGAGTTTTTATCCGCAAGCACTGGAGCACGCAGATGACATGCAGCAACTGCTGCTGGTGATCGGCTCCGAACGCGGATTCTGCGGAGACTTCAATGAAACGCTGTTGCAGCCGATTGATGTTACCGCGCAGCAGGAGGGCACGCTCCTGGTCGCGGTGGGGCGCAGGCTGGAAGCCAAACTGCAAGGCGACAAACGTATCGCCACATTTATCGAAGGTCCCAGCGTTGCCGAGGAAGTGCAGGCGACGCTGGTGCGGCTGGCCAAGGTGCTGGGCGAGTTGCAGCAGCGCCCGGAAGCGGCAAGGCGCCTGAGCGCGCTATATCACGATGACGAGAGCGGCAAGGTGCGGGTGCGCCAGCTGCTGCCGCTCGCAGCGCCTACTGGAAAATCAGCCCATTCCCATGCGCCTTTGCTCAATCTGGAACCGACCAGATTCCTGTCCCAGCTTACCGGCCAGTATTTTTACGCAGCGCTGCACGAAGTGTTTTACGCTTCGCTGATGGCGGAAAACCGCAAGCGGCTGGAGCACATGGACAGTGCCATCCGCCGCCTGGAAAAAGACGAAGCCAAGATGCGGCAGCGCTATAACGTGCTGCGCCAGGAAGAAATCATCGAGGAAATCGAGATCATCATGCTGAGCGCGGAAGCGCTGACAGATTGATTCGACTTATGCTCAAGACACAACTTAAGGAGTCGCAGCTATGAAGCAATATCAAACCGGAGAGGTCATGTTGGTGATGATGGTCGTGATGCTGGCTATTATTTTTCTGGGTAACGGACATATGGGCATGATGGGACATGGCGCTGTTCAAGAAGAGAAATCTGGGAGCGCAGAGTAACAGACGAAGGCCGAACCACCGCCTGCGCCCAAGGAGTCATCCCAACCCCGATAGCCTACCAGCCGATTTTTCTTACCAATGTTGGATTGTGGATGTGTTAACGGGATGGTAAAAATGACGCTGTCATTGTTTACCCGAGCGGCTTGTCCGTGCTTTACCGTTACTAGGAGAACAAGACAAACCGAGTGAATCGAGAACCATTAAAAGTTCACAACCCGCTGAGCGCTTTGATATGAGCCAGCGCGCTGCGGGCCAGCGCGTGCAGTTCATAGCCGCCCTCCAGCGCCGATACGATGCGGCCCTGCGCGTATTTGTCCGCGATGCGTTTGACCTCTTCGGTCACCCACGCATAATCCGGCTCGGTTAGGCGCAGCATCGCCATGTCGTCGTCTCGGTGCGCGTCGAAACCGGCGGAAAAGAAAATCATCTCCGGCTGGAAACGTTGCAGCGCGGGCAGCCAATGCTGGGTGACGGCGGCGCGGAATTCCGCACCGCCGGTACCTGCGGGCAGCGGCACGTTGATGATGTGATCGTTGCCGCTGTCTGCACCCGCATAGGGGTAAAACGGATGCTGGAAGGTGGAGCACAGCATCACGCGCGGGTCGTCGTGGAAGATATTCTCGGTGCCGTTGCCGTGATGCACGTCGAAATCCGCAATCGCGACGCGTTTCAGGCCATATTGAGCCAGAGCGTGCGCCACGCCGACCGCGACGTTGTTGAAGATGCAGAACCCCATCGCGCGGGCGCGCTCCGCGTGATGCCCCGGCGGGCGGATGTTGCAGAAGGCGCTCGCGGCTTTTTTCTCCATCACCAGATCCACGCCCAGCACCACCGCGCCCGCCGCGCGCAACGCCGCCGGATAAGTGTACGGGTTCATCGCAGTGTCGGCATCGAGTTCGACGATGCCCTGCTGCGGAGCAGATGAAGCGATGAAATCGATATAGCCCGCATCATGCACGCGCAGCAACTGCCCGCGCGTCGCCTCCGGCGCTTCGTGGCGCTGCACATGATCCAGCAGGCCGGCTGCGATCAATTGATCCTCGATGGCGTGGATGCGCGCCGGGGATTCGGGGTGATAGCCGCCCATGTCGTGCTTGAGGCAGAGCGGGTGGCTGATGTAGGCGATTTGCATGGTGGTGGCACTGAAACGGTACAGTGCTATGATACTCTTCTCCGGAAGCTCAATTGGCGGAAACCAATTGCAGGACAGCTGCCGAAGCCTTGGGACAGGAAAGGTGACGATCATGCTCGACGAATTCATTCACGAACCGCGCATAGCCTATTTCTCGATGGAGATCGCGCTGCGCAACGAGATGCCGACCTATGCCGGTGGATTGGGCGTACTCGCCGGCGACACCGTGCGTTCGGCCACCGACCTCGAACTGCCCATGGTGGCGGTCAGTCTGGTCAGCCGCGCAGGATATTTCAGGCAGGAGATCGACGCGCAGGGACGTCAGCTGGAACACGAGGAGATTTGGGATCCCCGCAGCTGGGCGCATCCGCTCGACGCCAAGATCGCCGTGCGTATCGATGATCGATCGGTGTGGATAGGCGCATGGCTGTTTGTGCTGGAAGGCCACATGGGCGGTCGCCAGCCGGTGTTGTTGCTTGACACCGATCTGGATGAGAACAGCAGCGACGACCGCGCAATCACCCATTATCTCTATGGCGGAGACAACACCTACCGTCTGAAGCAGGAGATCGTACTGGGCATAGGCGGAGTGCGGTTGTTGCAGGCGCTCGGTTTCGCGATACGGCATTTTCATATGAACGAAGGGCACTCTGCGCTGCTCGGGCTGGAACTGATGCGGCGCTACACCTATCCCGTCGAAGAGTTGCGGCCAGGTGAATCACCCTACGATCTGCCGCGCGTGCGCGACCTGTGCAGCTTTACCACGCATACGCCGGTCGAGGCGGGCCACGATCGATTTTCCTACGAGCTGGTCAAGCGCGTGCTCGACAACGGCTTCGATATGCAGGTCATCAAAGGTCTGGCAGGTGAGGATAGCCTGAACATGACGCGACTGGCGCTTAACCTCAGCGAATATATCAACGGTGTCGCGAAAAAGCATGCGGAAGTGTCGAATGCGATGTTCCCCGGCTACAAGGTTCATGCGATCACCAATGGCGTGCATCCGTACTTGTGGACAGCGGAAAATTTCCGCCAGCTCTACGATCATTACCTGCCGGGCTGGTGCCACGAGCCGCAGTTGCTGATGCGCGCGGACTGTTGCATTCCCGACGCCGCGATCTGGGAGGCGCACGTTCAGGCCAAGCAACATTTGATCGAAAAAGTACAATCGCTCACCGGGGTGGTATTGCGACCGGATATCGCGATCTTCGGCTTTGCGCGGCGCATGACGGCGTATAAGCGCCCGGACCTTTTATTCTCCAATCTGGAACGGTTGCGGGCGATTGCGCGCAAGCATCCGTTCCAGATCGTGCTCGCCGGCAAGGCTCACCCGCGCGACGAGAACGGCAAGCAGATCATCGCGCAACTGCACGCGCAAGCAAGCGCGCTGGCGGATGCGATTACGGTGGTCTATCTGCCTGACTACGACATGGCGCTTGCCCAGTTGATGACCGCAGGAGTGGACGTGTGGCTCAATACGCCGCTGCCGCCATTCGAGGCGTCGGGTACCAGCGGCATGAAAGCCGCATTCAACGGCGTGCCCAATCTTTCCATACTGGATGGCTGGTGGTTAGAGGGTTGCCTGGAAGGCATCACCGGCTGGGCGATAGGCGATGCGACCGGGCTGCCCGACGACAATGCCCGCGCGCTTTATGACAAACTCGAACAGGTGGTGTTGCCGCTGTATTACAACAGCGATCGAAGCGCATGGATCAAGGTGATGAAAGGGGCGATCAGCAAAAATGCTTCCTACTTCAACAGCCACCGCATGATGCGCCGTTATGCGACCGAGGCTTATGCGCGCTGAATTTTGTTCGGTGTCGGTGATTGTCAGCATGTTACTTTACGGAGGTAGCCATGCCGGATCCACAGGAAACAAAGCATCTTTCCCAGCATATATCTAGGGGCCGCTGGGTGTTCTACGGTTTTCTCGCGGTAGCGGGATTCTTCTTGTTCGAAGAGCACCGCGCGCATGTGCTGGGAATCCTGCCTTACCTGTTCCTGCTGGCCTGCCCGTTGATGCATCTGTTCATGCATGGCCGCCACGAACATCATCACGACTCATCCGAAGGAGGATCGAAATGATGGACTCCCCTGATTACGGCCTGTGGTCGCTGGTTATCATCAACTCGCTGGTGTTCATCATCTTTGCGTTCAGTTTCGCCAAGCCTCAGAGCCGGCGCGACTGGCGCTCGTTCGGCGCGTTCTCCGCTTTTATTGTGGCGCTGTTTGCCGAGATGTACGGTTACCCGCTGACGATCTTCCTGCTGTCCGGCTGGCTACAAAGCCGCTATCCTGGGGTGGATTTTTTCTCTCATGACGCCGGGCATCTCTGGCACACGCTGCTCGGCTGGAAGGGCGATCCGCACAGCGATCCCTTGCACATGCTGAGTTTCGTGTTCATCGGTGGCGGGTTTATTCTGTTGTCCGCCGCATGGAAAGAGCTGTATCGGGCGCAGCGCAATCACCAACTGGCGGCGACCGGGCCTTACGCCAGAATCCGCCATCCCCAGTACGATGCCTTCGTGCTGATCATGTTCGGCTTCCTGTTGCAGTGGCCGACCTTGCTGACGCTGCTGATGTTTCCGGTGCTGGTTTATATGTACATAAGGCTGGCGCACAGCGAGGAGCGGGAAGCGGAAATCGAGTTTGGCGCGCAGTGGCGGGAGTATGCGGCACGTACGCCGGGATTTATACCGTCAGCCCGGAGTTAATATGACACAGCTGCAATCCGCAGCGACACAATTCATCAGGCCCATGCAATTTGGGACGGGGGCAGTTGTGTTGTTGCTCGCCATCTACTTTGGCGTGGTCGGCCTGATTTCCGGGATGGATTTTGCGCTCGATCAATTTGCGCAGTTCAGGTATTTCATCGTGGCACTGGCGCTGGGCTTCGGCATCCAGGCCGGGCTGTATACCTACCTGAAAAATCTCGTCGGACAACATGGCAAATCCGGCAAGGTGGTTGCGGCATCCGGCACCACTTCCACCGCCGCGATGGTTTCCTGCTGCGCGCATTATCTGGTGAACGTGCTGCCGGTCATGGGCGTGACCGGTTTTCTGACCATCGTCGCGGAGTATCAGGTCGAGCTGTTCTGGATCGACCTGGTCTTTAACGCCGCAGGCATTCTGTATGTCTCATCGAAAGTTTATCAAGCTTATAAGGAGCATAAAAAATGCGAAATCAATTCTTGAGTGGTTTGACCTTTTTAGCGGTAGCCGTTTTTTCTTTCACCGGTAACCTCGGCGCGGTGAATATCATCGCAATGAGCTATGCGGCGGAATCGGGCTATGCGCCGCAAGTCAGCGACGAGCTGGGCATCAAGGTAACGGCCACTTTGCAGAAAATTCTGCAGGGCGCAAAGACATGGGATGTCGAAGTGTCGCTGGAAACCCATACTCATGCGCTGAGCGAGATGCTGGAAAATTCTGCCGTGCTGATTGCGGACGGAAAACAATACCAGCCATTGGGCTGGGAAGGCTCGCCGCCGGGTGGCCATCACCGCAAGGGACTGTTGCGCTTCGCGGCAGTTACACCCAGACCCGCGTCGGTGGAGTTGCAGATACGTCTGGTCGGCGATCCCACGCCCAGAAGTTTCAAATGGAAATTGAAATGAGCAGCTAAGATTACGCGGCATACTTTCACATCACAGAGAAGGAGCGCATCATGGCAACCGATCCTGTATGCGGCAATGACGCTGCTGCCGCACAAGAACTGAGTTGCGAGATCAGGGTCGTGATAGCGGGGATGGCATGAACGCGGAATCGGACATCCTGGAAAGGGCCGATGCCGCATTCGCCGAAGCGCTGGCTGAGGCGCTGGATATACGCGAGCACGAAACCGGCGACCACTCCAAACGGGTGGCCTGTCATACCTTGATATTGGCGCGCCGTTTCATCTCCGATCCGCATCACCTGCGCGAGATTTACTGGGGTGCATTGCTGCACGACATCGGAAAGATCGGCGTATCCGATGCGATATTGTTGAAGCAGGGCGCGCTCGATGAAGAGCAATGGGCGGAAATGCGCATGCACCCGGAAAAGGGCTACCGCATCGTTGCGCAGATTCCCGGCATGGAAAAAGCCGCAGAGATCGTGCTCAGCCACGAAGAGCGTTTCGACGGCAGCGGCTATCCGCGCGGGCTGCGCGGCGAGAAAATCTGTCTGGGTGCGCGGCTGTTTGCCATCATCGACACGCTGGACGCGATCACCTCGGACCGGCCTTACCGTAAAGGCAGTTCGTTCGAGCAGGCGTATGATGAAATCGTGAAAATGAGCGGGACGCAGTTCGATCCGCTCGCGGTGCAGGCGTTTATGGCGGAAGAAGCTGTCTTGCGTGCAATGGTGGAAGCCAAGTGCATGCGGCCGCAAGATACTGCCATCACATCAAACATGAATGGAAGGAGCATACCATGACAACAAATATCGATCCGGTCTGCGGCATGACGGTGAAGCCGGATACGCCGCTGCGCCACGAACATGGCGGCAAGACCTTTCTGTTCTGCAGTTCAAAGTGCCTGGCCAAGTTTTCCGCCGATCCCGAAAAATACCTGCACCCGCTTCCGACAGAGCCGCCGGTCGCCAAGCCCGGTGTGATGTACGTCTGCCCGATGGATCCCGAGGTGCGCCAAGCCACGCCCGGCGCATGCCCCAAGTGCGGCATGGCGCTGGAGCCGGAATCCCCGGTTGCGGCAGCGGTGGAGTACGTCTGCCCTATGCATCCAGAAATCGTGCGCAGCGAGCCGGGCGATTGTCCGATCTGTGGCATGGCGCTGGAGCCACGCGATGCGCCGGCTGAAGACAACGCGGAACTGCGCGACATGACGCGGCGTTTCTGGTTGAGCACAGCATTGGCCGCGCCGGTGTTCGTGATCGCGATGGGTACAGATTTGTTGCCGCAACTGATGCCCAAATCGCTTCCGATGACGGCACTGCAATGGATAGAATTTTTTCTGGCCACTCCGGTGGTGTGGTGGAGCGGCTGGCCGATTTTCCAGCGCGGCTGGGCTTCGCTGGTTAATCGCCATCTCAACATGTTCACATTGATCGCGCTCGGCGTCGGTGTGGCGTGGACATACAGCGTTATTGCGATGCTGCTGCCGGGAGTTTTTCCCGAGGCGATGCGCAGCATGATGGGCACGGTGCCGGTGTATTTCGAGGCGGCGGCGGTGATCATGGCTTTGGTGTTGCTGGGGCAGGTGATGGAGCTGCGCGCGCGCAGCCAGACGGGCGCGGCGATCAAACTGCTGCTGGGCCTGGCACCCAAGACCGCGCGCATCGTGCGCGATGGCGGTCATGAAGAGGACATCCCGTTGCAACACGTGAAACTTGGCGATGTGCTGCGCGTGCGGCCCGGCGAGAAAGTGCCGGTGGACGGCGTGGTGCTGGAAGGATCGAGTTCACTCGACGAATCCATGGTCACCGGAGAATCCATCCCGGTGGAAAAGACCACGGGTGCACGGCTGATAGGCGCGACGGTGAACGGGACAGGAAGTTTATTGATGCGCGCCGAGCGCGTCGGCTCCGATACGCTGCTCGCGCAGATCGTGCACATGGTCAGCGAGGCGCAACGTTCGCGGGCGCCTATCCAGCGGCTGGCCGATGTCACTGCCGGTTATTTCGTGCCGGCGGTGGTGGCCGTTGCACTCATGACACTGGCGGTATGGGGAATCTGGGGGCCGGAGCCTCGTCTTGCGCATGCCATCGTCAATGCTGTGGCTGTGCTGATCATCGCCTGCCCTTGTGCGCTGGGACTGGCTACGCCGATGTCCATCATGGTCGGCACCGGGCGCGGCGCGACGATGGGCGTGCTGATAAAAAATGCCGAGGCGTTGGAAGCGATGGAGAAGGTGAACACGCTGGTGGTGGACAAGACCGGCACGCTAACCGAGGGCAAACCCAAACTGATGTCGGTGCTTGCCTTGACCGGCTTCGACGAAAGCACAGTGCTGCGCTTGGGCGCCAGCCTGGAGCGCGCCAGCGAACACCCGCTGGCCGCAGCCATCGTGAAGGGTGCCCAGGAAAGGGGGATCAAACTGACGCCGGTCAGTGAGTTCCGTTCTCTCACAGGAAAAGGCGTGACTGGGACGATCGAAGGACGCGCTGTCTCCTTGGGCAATCTAAAGCTGTTCGAGGAATTGCATCTTGATCCCGGTGAATTGCCGGTGCGCGCCGAAGCATTGCGCGGCGAAGGACAGACCGTGATGTTGCTCGCTGTGGATGGCAAGGCGGCGGGGCTGATCGGCGTGGCCGATCCGGTCAAGGCTTCCACGCCGGAGGCGATACGCGCGCTGCACGCGGAAGGTATACAGGTCATCATGCTGACCGGAGACAACCGCACCACGGCGGAAGCAGTGGCGAAGCAGCTGGGCATAGACCGTATCGAGGCCGAGGTGCTGCCCGGGCAGAAGGCCGAAATTGTCAAGCAATTGCAGGGGCAGGGGCGCTTCGTCGCTATGGCGGGAGACGGCATCAACGACGCACCGGCATTTGCTCAGGCGCAGGTCGGCATCGCGATGGGCACCGGTACCGACGTGGCGATGGAAAGCGCGGGCGTCACGCTGGTCAAG
This sequence comes from Nitrosomonadales bacterium, assembly GCA_016195965.1. GTDB lineage: Bacteria > Pseudomonadota > Gammaproteobacteria > Burkholderiales > Gallionellaceae > Gallionella. The sequence continues at coordinate 14,887 of JACPYR010000035.1, forward strand.
GGTGATTTGAACGGCATAGTCCGTGCGGTGCGTCTGTCGCGCGCGACGATGAAAAACATCCGCCAGAATTTGTTCTTCGCCTTCGTCTACAACATCCTGGGAATTCCAATCGCAGCAGGCGTGCTGTATCCGTTCTTCGGCCTGTTGCTCTCGCCGATTATCGCAGCGGCAGCGATGAGTTTCAGTTCGGTGTCGGTAATCACCAATGCGCTGCGCTTGCGCCGCATCGCACTTTAGAGGGCTGGTTTTCGGTTATGCCAGATCGTCAAGCAACTCGAACAATAATTTGTGCCAGGCACCATATTGCTGGTCACGCATATCCTTGAGTATCTGCGTACGCGCTTCAATATCCCCATTGGTATTGCCTAGAGGATTTCCTTGTCCGGCACCGAAAAATTCATCGAGTTCGACGCACTGGTAGCAGACCCCTTGCTTGTTCAGAAGTGCGCAGGTCTGGCTGTAGCGTGCATCCATATGGGATCTCGCTTCTTGCAGCCAGTTTTTTGCCTGGCCCTCAGACGTGCCAAGCAGTCCGGCCACTTCAGCGAGCTTGAATCCGTGGACTTCTTTCAGCAGAAAGGCTGCCGCTTTTCGTTCGGGAAGATTGCGCAGCACGCACGCAAAGCACGCCACCAGATGTTCCCTGGCAATGGCCTTCGTTTCAGGAGTGCCAGCCATTGCAATTGAGTGTGCCACAAATCCGGGATCGTTCTCCGCCAGTTCGCGCAAGTCCGGCATCATGTTCTCGCGCCAGCTTGAATGGCGGCGTAGCTCGTCGAAAGCCAGATTGGTAGCCACCCGAAAAAACCAGGCGCGCGAATTGGCGATTTCATCCGGCGCGTTTTCAATAGCTTCGAGCGAGCGCAGGAAAGTGGTCTGAACCAGATCCTCCGCGACCTGCGGGCGCACGACCAGACGGCTCAGGTAGCCGGTCAATTCCTTGCGCACCGCCTCAAACTCCTCTGCGAATTTGCGTGTATCCATCCGTTTTTGACTCTCCAAACGTCTTAATGATATGGATAAGTTTCGGCGGCTTGGTTTACTGTGCTCCGAAAATCAAATCCTGAATATGGCAGCAGAGTATCAAGCTGTCGGCACAGAAATGCAAAATCATTTTTTACAAGGATGAAACTATGAAAGGAAATACCATGAACCGCGCAATGCGATTGATCCTGGCAGGCTGGTTAGGCGGCTTTGCGGGAAATGCGTTTTTGGGAGCGATGTTTTCGAGCGTATGGATAAAAGGCGTGCTGTACGACCCCGCGTGGCAAAGCCGGTTGTTTCTGGATATCACACCACAACGCAACATCGCGGTATCCGTAGCCGGGCTGATCGTGCTGAGCGGTTTGCATGGTATATTCTTCCATCTTTTCAAGCCTTCGATTCCGGGCCGGTCAACGTTACAGCGAGGGTTGTACTGGGGGCTGTTTATCTGGGCGACTTACTGGCTATTTCAGGAGTGGTTCATCTACATCACCCTGCTGCGCGAGCCCGTCGCACTGGCGCTGATCGAGCTGGTCATACTGCTGGTCGGGTCGCTGATTGAAGGCTGGGTGATTGCCATAGGCGTGGAAAAAATGACAGATTCATCGTAGCATGGCAGCGCAGTATCCGTAATCAGGGCGGAACGCCCCAATCCCGGAGGTAAAGCCATGAAATACGTACCAGACAATCCCCCCGTGGTTATAGGAGCAACCGATGGCATGGACGCTTATCCGCTATCCGGTGTTAAATCGGCCAAGCCGGTACAGGAGCGTACCTTGCCGCCGCTCGTTGTGCATCACCCCGTGCAATTCGACGCCGCTGCTGCTGAAATTACCAGGCAGCAGGAGAGGCGGCACGCCCAAGATGTACCCGCAGATCGTCGGACATACTGCCGCCGTATCGAACATCCCGTTTACCTGGTCGAGTTGCGTTCGCGGATGGAACGGCGGCGTCATAAACAACGTATGGCTGACGTGACGGAACATGTGGATCAGGAGGTTTAGGAGTTTTGATTTCGGCCCAACTTTGGCCGATGGTTTTCTCCGCTTACGCGCTAATCACATCAGCACATTTCAAGCCGCTGATCACGGCTCCTTCCAGGGTGGCCGGGTAATCGCCTGTGGTGTAGTCGCCGGCCAGAAGCAGACAGGACAGCGGGGTAATCTGGGATGGACGGTGCAGATCGGGTGAGCAGCAGAATGTGGCGCGTTTTTCGGCGATGACTTTGCACCACGCCGGTTGTTCGTCAATGCCGAATTCTGCATTGAGTTCCGCTATTACTTTCCGCGCCAGTTCATCATGGGACAATTCCTGATGGATGCCTTCCGCGCTGATCACGGCTGCAAGCAGGCCGTGTTGACCGCCGATTTGTCCTTTGTCGAACAGCCATTGGCTGTAGCGTCGATACATGCCCAGCATGGGCTGGGGCAAACGCACGGTCGCCGGATATTGCAGATACAGGGTGTAGATGGGCTGGTGTTCCAGGCGATTTATTTGTGCGACCGTTTCTGCAAGAGCGGCGATAGTGCCCAACAATTTGGTGGAAACCGCAGGAGGTGCGGCGCAGATGACATGGCTGAATCGCGATGTTCCTTCTGCGGTAGTGACGGTCATGCCATTTTCCACAGGATGAAGGGTTTTCACCCCGCATGAGGTTAATACCTTGCCGCCGCGCTGCTCGATATAATTTGCGGCGCGTTGCGGGAACAGCGCGGTGTAGTCGAGATGCGGCAACAGCATGTCGCTGTCGGCGCGCGATTGGTTCAGCGAGTCGCGCAGCACATTCAGCAGCACCTGTGCCGAGGCCTTGTGGACAGGAGTGTTCAACGCGGCAATGCACAGAGGTTCCCAGAGTTTTTTCACCAGCGTAGCATCTTGCCGGTATCGAATCAGCAACTCGGTGACGGTGATGTCGTGGTCCAGGCTGAAATTGATGCGGCGTAACGCCAGCATGAAGCGTGCGGCGCTCAAGCGTTCCCCGAGCGAAATCCCTTGTGCTTTAAGCAGCGCGATCAGGAGATGCAATGGCGCAGGCAGCTGCGGCGCTTTGAGGGAAAATTCGCGATGCAGGTCGAGTTGCAGCGGCAGGCGCAGAAAATCCTGTTCGACATTGCCGCCGACCTTTTTGATCATGTGCAGGGTCTGGCGGTAGCAGCCTAGCAGCAGGTGCTGACCGTTATCCAGCCGGGTATCCTGATAAGTCACTCCGCGCGCCCGTCCGCCCAGATGCGGGGCGCTTTCAAACACCGTGACCGCGATACCGCAGTCGGCTAACGCGACCGCCGCAGCCATGCCGGCGTAGCCCCCACCGACGATCCCGACGTTCAGTTCTTGAGCCATGACTTGAAAGCCAACCAAAGCTTGTAGCGCGAGGTGAGAGAAACGCGTTCTTTCAGCACATGGCAGCCGCTTGCGACGACCTCTTCCAGTGTGGCCTGGTAGATCGACGCCATGATCAGGCCGGTGCGCTGTGTTTTACGATCAGCGGCGGGGAGATGTTCCAGCGCTTGCCGGTAATAGCGTTGCGCGCGTTCGATCTGGAATGCCATCAGTTTTCTGAAGTTTTCGGTTTCATGCGCATTCAGGATGTCTGCCTCAGACACGCCAAATTGCTGCAATTCATCCAGCGGCAGGTAGATGCGCTGGCGTCTAGCATCCTCGCCGACGTCGCGGATGATATTGGTGAGCTGAAAAGCGATGCCCAGGTCGTGCGCGTATTTCTGGGTCCTGCGGTCGGTATAGCCGAATATTTCGGCGGCGAGCAGGCCGACTACCGACGCGACGCGATAACAATAAAGCTGCAAAGATTTAAAATCGGCATAGCGGTGCTGCTCGAGATCCATTTCCATGCCGTCGATGATTTCCATCAGGTGTTCCTGTACCAGATGAAATTGCTGTACCACCGGAACCAGGGCTAGCGTGACCGGGTGCTGAGGCTTGCCATCATAGATGGCCGAAACTTCGCTACGCCACCAGTTGAGCGTGGTGCGCGCCACGCTGGCATCGGAACACTCGTCCACGACATCGTCCACCTCGCGGCAGAAGGCGTACAGTGCGGTGATCGCACGGCGTTTGTCCAGCGGCAAAAACCTGAAGCTGTAGTAGAAGCTGGAGCCGCTGGAGGCAGCTTTGTCCTGGCAGTATTGGTTGGGATCCATATCGGTTTTCAAAAAGGCGCGCTCTTGCCGAGCATGATAACCCAGTCCAACGGTTTCAATATCGGACGGTGCCGGAACATGTCGTACTGCGCATTTTCCAGTTTGTCGAGGATGCGCAATCCGCCCGAGATGATCATGCGCATTTCCAGCCCGATACGCCCGGTGAGTATGCTGCCCAACGGTTTTCCCGAGATCATCATCGCGCGCGCGCGATCCACCTGGAATTGCATCAGTTTGCGCCATGCGTCGTCGCCGATGCCTTGCGCGATATGGTCTTCATTAACGCCGTATTGCGCGAGTTCGTGCTGCGGCAGGTAGATGCGTCCTATCGCGTAATCCTTGGCGACATCCTGCCAGAAATTGATCAGCTGCAGGCTGGTGCAGATCGCATCGGAATACGCGATGTTGACCGGCGTGGCCTCGTCATACAGATGCAGCAGCAAGTTGCCGACGGGATTGGCGGAGCGGCGGCAGTAGTCCAGCAACTCGGCAAAGCTGGCATAGCGCTTTTTTACCACGTCCTGCGAAAACGCATCGAGCAGATCGTAAAACGGTTGCATGGGTAATTGATGGCTATGCACTGCTGCGGCCAGGTTCTGGAACAGCGGTGTGAGCGGCGTCTCGCTGGTTTCGATGCGTTTGAGCTCGGCGCGGAATTCATCGAGCTGTCCCAGGCGTTCTTCATTGGATAACCCGCCTTCATCGGCGATGTCGTCTGCCGCACGCGCGAAATGATAGATCGCCGCAACCGGCTTGCGCAGCCGTTTGGGCATCAGGATCGAGGCTACCGGGAAGTTTTCGTAGTGCTCGACCGATGACATCAGCGTAAGTCGTTCTTGTGCAGCATGAACACGAACTGGTCGCCCGCGCTGACATCCAGCCAGGTGAACGGCAGGTCGGGGTAGGCGGCTTCCAGCGCCTCGCGGTTGTGGCCAATCTCGACGATCAGCACACCGTTGCCGGTGAGGTGTTGCGCGGCATGATCGAGGATGATGCGCGTGGCATCCAGGCCGTCGTGGCCGCTGCCGAGCGCCAGTTTCGGTTCATGCAGATATTCCTGCGGCAGGCTAGCGACCGATGCTGCATCAACGTAGGGCGGATTGCTGATGATCAGGTCGTAGCGCTTGTCGCCTAGTTTGGCGAACAGATCCGATTCGATCAGGTGCACGCGCTGCTGCAGCGCGTAGTCGGCCACATTGCGCTCGGCGACGGTCAGCGCGTCGGGCGACAAGTCCACCGCATCGACGTCGGCATAGGGGAAGGCGTGTGCTGCGAGGATCGCCAAGCAGCCGCTGCCGGTGCACATGTCGAGAACACTGTTGATTTCTTCCGGCTCGGCGATCCACGGGCTGAGTTGTTCGAGCAGCAATTCGGCGATGAAAGAGCGCGGCACGATGACTCGTTCATCCACGTAAAAACTGAAATCGCCCAGCAGTGCCTGATGGGTCAGGTAGGCGGCGGGGACGCGTTGTTCGACGCGGCGCCTGACGATGTTCAATACCTCGGCGCGCTCGCTGTCGGTCAGCCGCGCGTCGAGAAACGGATCGAGGCGGTCCAGCGGCAGATGCAGCGTATGCAGGATCAGATAGGCCGCCTCGTCGTAGGCCTCGCTGCTGCCGTGCCCGAAAAACAGCTGGGCCTGATTGAAGCGGCTGACTGCGAAGCGCAGATAGTCGCGGACGGTGTGCAGGTTTTGCGCGGCGCCCGAAAAATAATCGCTCATTTGCACAGTAGAATTTCCAGGGTGCGCAAGTAGGTCAGCTTGAGCGGCTCGATATCGGCGACGCCGACGCATTCGTTGAGTTTGTGTATAGTGGCATTCAATGGGCCGAACTCGATCACCTGCGGGCAGATGTCGGCGATGAAGCGCCCATCCGAGGTGCCGCCGCTGGTGGAGAGTTCCGGCGTGATGCCGTAGGATAGTTCGATCGCCTGGCTGATTGCGGCGACCAGGCTGCCCTTGGCGGTGAGATACGGTTTGCCTGACAGCTCCCACTGCAAATCATATTCCAGGCCATGCTTGTCCAGGATAGCATGGACTTTGTCTTTCAATCCCTGTTCGGTGCTGGCGGTGGAGAAACGGAAGTTGAACCATATTTCTACCGTGCCGGGAACGACGTTGGTCGCGCCGGTGCCGCCGTTGATATTGGAGATTTGCCAGGAGGTCGGGGGAAAATATTCGTTGCCGTTGTCCCATGCGGTTGCGGCGAGTTCGGCAATCGCCGGGGCGGCCAGATGGATCGGGTTCTTCACCAGGTGCGGATAGGCGATGTGCCCCTGGATGCCTTTGACGATCAATGTGCCGGACAGCGAGCCGCGCCGCCCGTTCTTGATCATGTCGCCCACTTTCTTGTTGGAAGTTGGTTCGCCGACGATGCAGTAGTCTATCGTTTCGCCTCGTGCCTGCAGGGCTTCCACCACGCGCACCGTGCCATCCACCGCGACCCCTTCTTCATCGGAAGTGATCAGCAGCGCGATCGAGCCATCATGTTTCGGATGCTTTGTGAGAAAGGCTTCGATGGCGGTGATGAAGGCTGCGATCGAAGTCTTCATGTCTGCCGCACCGCGGCCATACAGCATGCCGTCGCGTATCGTCGGCTCAAACGGCGGACTGAACCACGATTCGGGCGGACCGCTGGGCACGACATCGGTGTGTCCGGCAAAGACCAGCACGGGATTGGCGGTGCCGCGCCTTGCCCATAAGTTGTCCACGTTGCCAAAGCGCATGCGTTCGATCTTGAAGCCGAGTTTTTGCAGGCGCTCGATCAGGATGTCCTGACAGCCCGCATCATCGGGTGTGAGGGAGCGGCGGGCAATTAAGTTTTTGGCGAGTTGCAGAGTTTCAGACATGGAAATGAAAATAATTAGAGATTAAAGATTGCAGAATAGGCCGCAGCATCGAAGCCGATGTGCAACAGCTTGCCGTTTTGTTCCAGCAAGGGGCGTTTGATCACGCTGGTCTTTTCCAGCATCACTGCCAATGCCGAAGCTTGGTCACAGACGAGTTGCTTTTGTGCGTCGGGCAATCCGCGCCAGGTCAATCCGCTGCGGTTAACCAGTTTGGCCCAGTCGGCCTGATGCAGCCAGGTTTGTGCGGTTTCGGCATCCAGGCCGTGCTTCTTGAAATCGTGAAATTCGACTGGAATGTCGTGTTGTGCCAGCCAGTCACGAGCCTTTTTGACCGTGCTGCAATTTGCAATGCCATATAATTTCATTTGGGGTCATTCAAGTTGAGTTTGATGCTGTCGAAATCGCTGCCCGTGGCTGGCTTTTGTGCCTGACTGGGATCGTAGGCCGATGCGGTAAAGTTGGGGTTGGTGCGTTCCGAGAAGTCGAGCAGGGAGGACAGATTGCTGGCCGAATCGGCGTTGCGTAGCGCTTCTTCTTTGGTGATTTGCCCGTTTTTGAATAATTTGTACAGCGCCTGTTCGAAGGTCTGCGAGCCGACAGAGACGCTCTTTTCAATCGATTCGCGTATCTTGTCGAGCTCATCGTTCTTGATCTGGTCGGCTATCAAGGATGTGTTCAGCAATACCTCAACGGCAGGCATCAGTTTGCCGCGTACGCTGCGAACCAGACGTTGCGAAATGACGGCACGCAAGCACATGGACAAGTCGGCCAGGACGCCTCGGCGCGATTCGTAAGGGAAGAAATTCACGATGCGGTTCAGCGCATGGTAACTGTTGTTGGCGTGCAAGGTGGCCAGGCATAAATGTCCGGTCTGCGCAAAAATCAGCGCGTGCTTGAGCGTTTCGCGGTCGCGTATTTCACCTATCATCAGCACATCCGGTGCTTCGCGCATCCCGCTGGACAGGGCGTTTTCATACGAGCGCGTATCGGAGCCGATTTCGCGCTGGTTAACGATGGATTTGCCGTGCTTGAAAATGTACTCGATGGGCTCTTCTACGGTCAGGATGTGGCCGCTGACGGCATTGCTGCGATGTTCGATCATTGAGGCCAGCGTGGTGGATTTTCCCGATCCGGTTGCGCCCACGACCAGTACCAGGCCGCGCTTTTCCATGATCAAATCTTTCAGCACCGGCGGCAGATTAAGCTCTTCCGAGCTGCCTATCTTGGCTTTGATATGGCGGATCACGATGGCGGTATCGCCGCGTTGACGGAAAATATTGATACGGAAGTTACCTACGCCTTCCGCCTTGTATGAGAAATTCATCTCGTAATCGGATTCGAACTCGGAGATCTGTTTCGGTGACATCATCTCGTAGGCGATACGCGTCACGACATCAGCATCCAGAATTTGCGAGTTGACCGGCATTGCGACCCCGTCGATCTTGATGTTGACCGGCGCGCCTACCGAAAAGAACAAGTCGGAAGCATTTTTGTTGGCGGCAAGTTGCAGTAATGGTGTGATAATCATTGAGTCACCTCATACAGGGTTGAGGATCGGGGATAGAGGATAGGGGAACGGCACTCACAACTCGCTCTACTATCCTCGCTCCTAGTTCCTGAATTAAATACCTCGCAGCAATTCGTTGATGCCCACTTTGGATAAGGTCTTGGCATCGACTTTTTTCACGATCACCGCGCAATACAGGCTGTAGCTGCCGTCCTTGGAGGGCAGGCTGCCGCTGACCACCACCGAACCGGCAGGCACGCGGCCATAGGTGACGGTGCCGGTCTCGCGGTCGTAGATCTTGGTGCTCTGGCCGATGAACACACCCATCGAGATCACCACGTTGTCTTCCAGGATCACGCCTTCGACGATCTCCGAACGCGCGCCTACAAAACAGTTGTCGCCGATGATGGTCGGGTTGGCCTGCACCGGTTCCAGCACGCCGCCGATGCCGACGCCGCCCGACAGATGCACGTTCTTGCCGATCTGCGCGCAGGAACCGACCGTAGCCCAGGTGTCGACCATGGTGCCTTCATCGACATAGGCGCCGATGTTCACGTAAGACGGCATCAGCACCACGTTCTTGGCGATGTATGCGCCTTTACGCGCTGCGGCAGGAGGCACCACGCGGAAGCCGCCTTCGCGGAAATCGCGGCTGTTGTAGTCGGCGAACTTGGAAGGCACCTTGTCGTAGTAGTTGGTGAAGCCGCCCTTGATGAAGGCGTTGTCTTCCAGGCGGAACGACAGCAGCACGGCCTTTTTCAACCACTGGTGCGTGACCCAGTCGCCGTCGATCTTCTCGGCGACGCGTAGCTTGCCCTGATCCAGTTGGGTGATGACGGCATCCACAGCCTCCTTGAGTTGGGCGTCGGCGTTGCGCGGGGTGATTTCGGCGCGGCGTTCAAAGGCGGTTTCAATGATGTGCTGCAATTGGTCCATGATGGTTTCCTTGTAGTTATTAGTCGCTAGACGTTAGTCGTTAGTCGTTAGTTGAGGTTGTCCGCTGCGCGGTTTTTCTTTTTTAACTAGCGACTAACGTCTCACGACTAGCGGCTGAATTCAGCAATGCGTTGCGCGGCTTCCACGGTTTCTTCGGTGCTGGCGACCAGCGCCAGGCGCATAAAATTTTCGCCGGGGTTCACGCCATTTGCACTGCGTGCAAGGTAGCTGCCCGGCAAAACGGCGACATTATAATCGCGATACAGGGCTTGCGCGAAGGCTATATCGGCAATTGGTGTGCGTATCCACAAGTAGAAGCCGGCATCGGGCAGCGTGACGGGCAGCACCGGTTTGAGTATTTCTACCACCCGGTTGAATTTTTCTGCGTACAGGCGACGGTTCTGCGCGACATGTTCTTCGTCGTTCCAGGCAGCGATGCTGGCTGCCTGGATCGCCGGGTTCATCGCCGAGCCGTGATAGGTGCGATATAGCGCGAATTTTTCAATGACATTGGCATCGCCCGCGACGAAGCCGGAGCGCATGCCCGGCACGTTGGAACGTTTGGACAGGCTGGAGAAAACCACCAGATTCCTGTAGTCGCTGCGTCCCAGTTTTTGTGCGGCCTGCAGCGCGCCCAGAGGTTTTTCTGAAAAATAAATTTCGGAATAGCACTCATCAGAGGCGATCACGAAACCGTAACGGTCAGACATCTCGAACAGTTCCTGCCATTCTGCCAATGGCATCACGCGCCCGGTCGGGTTGCCAGGTGAGCACACATAAATGAGCTGGGTTTGCTGCCAGACTTCCTCGGATAGTTGCGCAAAGTTCAACGCAAAGTTGTCTTCCGGCAAGGTATTGAGAAAACGAGGCGTGGCGCCCGCAAGAAATGCCGCGCCTTCGTATATCTGGTAGAACGGATTGGGGCAGACCACAGCGGGGTTGGTTTGGCTGCGATCGATCACCGCCTGCGCAAAGGAAAACAGCGCTTCGCGGCTGCCGTTTACCGGCAAGACCTGGGTCTTGGCATCGGGTGCGGGAATGTCATAGCGTGCCGACAGCCAGTTGGCTATCGTGCTGCGCAACGCGTCGCTTCCCGCAGTTGTGGGATAATTCGCCAGTCCATCGAGATTGTTTATCAGCGCGTTACGGATGAATTGCGGCGTGGCGTGTTTCGGTTCTCCGATGGATAAGCTGATGGCGCGGTATGCAGAGTTGGGTTGAACGGCGCGAAACAGCGCGGCGAGTTTCTGGAACGGGTAGGGTTGTAGTCTCTGTAAATCTGGGTTCATTTGGATAAATCCGGTTTCATGTTGCCATTTTATGGCGAGCGAAAGCGCGCATTATACGGGCGCAATGCATTATTAGGGACTGCTCAGTGTCATCAAAAAAAAATGTATTGTCAGTCGCGGGAATCTTGAGTGGCGCGCTGGTGTGGGGGCTGATCTGGTATCCGTATCGGGTGTTGCTTGAGGTCGGCGTGACGGGTTCGCTGGCGACCCTGATCAGCTATTTGCTGGCGATGCTATGCGGATCGTTTTTGTTGCCGCGTGTGTGGCAAGAATTGCGCACCTATACCAGAGGCAAGGCTGGCTGGTGGGCTGCCGCGCTGTTGTTGAGTGCGGGTTGGTCAAATTTGGGTTTTGTGCTGGCCATGCTGCATGGCGAAGTGATGCGCGTGTTGCTGTTATTCTATCTTGCGCCGTTGTGGACCGTGGTATTTTCCTATTGGCTGCTGGACGAGCGCCTCAATCGTTATGGGTATTTGGTCATTGCATTGTCCCTTGGCGGCGCAGCCATTATGTTATGGGAGCCACAGCATGGTTTGCCGCTGCCGCAAAACATTTCCGAATGGATAGGATTGTCTGCGGGCATGAGTTTTGCTTTTTCCAACGTGGTATCGCGCCGTGCAGTCCATCTGAAAGTGGAGGTCAAGTCGTACTTCATATTGCTGGGAACGGCTTTGTTGACGGCCCCATTGCTGGGATGGCAGGGCGGAGTACAGGCGCAATTGGCGCTGATAGATGGGCAATCCTGGGTTATTTTGGGGTTACTGGGCCTCGCCTTGTTTGCCACCAGTTTTGCGGTGCAATACGGAGTGACCCATTTGTTATCCAACCGCGCCATGGTGTTGTTCCTGTCTGAATTGGTGATTGCGGCTATTTCATCGTATTTCTTCGCCAATGAAACAATGCAATTGCGCGAGTGGTTGGGCGCGTTGCTTATAGTCTCCGCCAGCTTGCTGTCGGGGAAGCTGCATACGGTATCCGAAGTGTAACTGAGTTTGTAATAGGGTTTTTGGGTGAGCTACATACTGATTCCTTGAAATGAGAAATACGTTAATATCCAATTATGAGAAACTTACCTACATCCGCCGAAATCAATAGCCTGTTCACCAACAGCGATCCTGGCACTGTTTGGACCAAGGCGTTCAGCATTCTCGGCCGTATTAATCCCGGTTATGACTCAACACTCATTAAATCAGTGTTTGATAATGTCATGAGCCTGTTCCGTGGCGAGTATCCGGGCTACAGCTCTATCAAGACGCTGTACCACGACAAACCGCACACGCTGGATGTCTTTTTATGTGCCGTGCGGTTGATGCATGGCATTCATATTTCCGGAACACGGTTGACCGACAAAGACATGACGCTGATCATGATCGCCGCACTGATGCACGACATCGGCTATGCACAACAGGACGGCGAGGAAGGCGGTACCGGCGCGCAATATACGCAGACCCATGTCAAGCGCGGCATCGCTTTCATGAAGAGCTATATTGTCGAGCATTACCTCCCGGTGAATTTCGTGACGGCGCTGGAGCCTATGATCAGTGCTACTGATCCCGCGCTGCAATTTTCCCAGATCCAATTCCCTGACGAGCGCACCCGCCTGCTCGGGCAAATTGTGGTCACCGCCGACCTGACTGGGCAAATGGCGGATCGCTCATATCTGGAAAAACTGTTGTTTCTGTATCTGGAGTTCAAAGAGGCCAGATTTGGAAATTTTCAGAGTGTCTACGAATTGTTGCATCAAACCCAAAATTTTTATGAGATGACACGGGCAAAGCTGGATGGTCCGCTCGGCGGTCTGTACGTCCATCTGGCACAGCATTTCAAGGATGTGCTTGAGGTTGAAGCGAATTACTATCTGGAGTCGATAGAAAAGAATATGGCTTATCTGTCGAAGGTGGTCGCGCTCAGTGAAGATGAATATCTTTCAATGCTCAAGCGTGGCGGAATCGTGGAGCGGTCAAAAACGCTCGCCGTCGTGTAAAAGTCTTATTCGGGGTCTACCGGCATACCTGGCTGTCATGCCGTAAACTTTCTGGTGATTTCATTGAGACCGCGCACCGCAATATCGATCGAGACTGACCCCGTTGAAATTCCTGCGGAGAATTACAAGTTGAAAATTTCGCATGCGTTATCTCGTCACCGCAGTTAAGGCAGAATCCACCGATCACCAAATTAATTGAATGCAACATGAAAAATATTTGTATATCCCGCGTTGAAGCGTTCGAAAATCAATGGGGTCAGACTCGATTGATCTTTGAATGTTTGCGTAGTATAGTGCCAGCTTCGTTAAGTCGAAAGGTGGCAAATGGCGCGCTTACCCAGATTGATAGTGCCCGGACAACCGCAGCATGTGATCGTGCGGGGCAATAATCGCAGCGATATCTTCCGTGCGGATGCCGATTATTCGTTCTACCTTGAGAAATTGCAGCTAGCCTGCGACAAGCATGGCTGCGATATCCACGCCTATGTGCTGATGACCAACCACGTGCACCTGCTCATTACTCCCGATGAAGAACAGAGCCTGAGTAAAGCCTTGCAAATGCTGGGGCGCTATTACGTGCAATACTATAACTACTGCTATCGGCGCACCGGCACCCTTTGGGAAGGGCGCTACAAAGCCACCCTGGTCGATAGCGTATCCTACTTGTTGACCTGCATGCGCTACATAGAATTAAATCCGGTGCGGGCAGGAATGGTCGCGCATCCTTCCGAATATCCCTGGTCGAGTTATCATCACAATGCGCTGGGTCGGCCTGATGGGTTGGTGACCCCGCATCTCGAATACCAGCGTTTAGGCAAGACCGACGAGGCGCGCCAGGCAGCCTACCGCCAGTTATTCAAGTATCACATTCCGGAAAAGAGCATCGCTGAAATACGCGAGGCGACTAATAAGGCCTGGGTGTTGGGTTCTGATCGGTTCAAGCAGCGTATCCGGCAGAAGTTTGATAGGCGGGTTGAACCGGCAGCCAAGGGTGGAGATAGGAAATCAGAGCAATTCAGGATCAACCACCCTTTTGATAGAGGTCATTAATCCCTATGGGTTCAATTGGTGCAGCGGGGCAATAATCGCAAATCTGTTCAGTAGGGGCTGCCTTGGGGGGTGAACGGCTTGCGAGGGCGGCGGTTGTGCCGGGAAGGAGCTTGGCATTGCGTGGCAGGCGGGAGAGCGACTATTCAGGCAGCCCGCTGCCGGTATAGGCTGTTCGGATTTTAATAAGCTCGGGGGTTGGTTACCGTGTTTTGACCATTCGCGCTTATTGGGGTTGAGAACCCACCCGTTAAAGGGTAGAATGCGGCACTTTTTTAGGAGAGCAAAACTATATGGCAATTACCGCCGCGCAAAAAGCGCAAATCGTTACCGACTTCCAGCGCGCCAAGAGCGACACAGGTTCACCCGAGGTGCAAGTGGCGTTGATCACCGCGCGCATTACTTATCTGACTGAGCATTTCAAAGGCAACGTCAAGGATCACCATTCCCGCCGCGGCCTGCTGCGCCTGGTTAGCCGCCGCCGCAAGCTGCTCGATTATCTCAAGCGCACGAATGATGCGAGCTATCGCACATTGATCCAGCGTCTGGATATTCGCAAGTAACAACACGGTATACAGCGGGTCGCTTATGCGGCCCGTGTTTTTTTGTTACCCATCATAAGTTTGGTCACAACGTATGGCGCGGTGGCGCGTCGTATCACGCACAGAGAGGTCTATCTTGAGTCACTATAAAAAAACAATCGCGTATGGCAACCATCAATTGACGCTGGAAACCGGTGAAATCGCACGCCAAGCCGGCGGAGCGGTGATGGTCAGCCTGGATGATACCGTGGTGCTGGTCACCGTGGTCGCCAGGAAAGATGTCAAGCCTGAGCAGGATTTTTTCCCGCTCACCGTGGATTATCAGGAAAGAACCTACGCTGCCGGCAAGATTCCCGGCGGTTTTTTCAAGCGTGAAGGACGTCCTAGCGAAAAGGAGATTCTGACCTCGCGTCTGATTGATCGCCCGCTGCGCCCATTGTTTCCGGAAAGCTTTTACAACGAAATACAAATCGTGGCGACCGTGATGTCGTCCGATCCCGAGATCGATTCCGATATCCCGTCGATGATAGGCGCGTCTGCCGCGCTGGCTTTGTCCGGCGTGCCTTTCGATGGCCCGATAGGCGCGGCTCGCGTGGGTTATGCCAACGGCCAGTACCTGCTCAACCCCACTGCGACCGAACTGCTGACTTCGCAAATGGATCTGGTGGTTGCCGGCACCGATCGCGCTGTGCAGATGGTGGAGTCCGAAGCGCAACAGTTGTCTGAGGATGTAATGCTGGGTGCGGTGATGTTTGGTCATGAGCAGATGCAAGTGGTCATCAATGCGATCAATGAAATGGCCGATGCCGTGGGTGCGGATGCCTGGGATTGGCAAGCCCCGGCCAAGGATGAAGCCTTGATTGCACAGATCGCAGCTCTGGCCGAGGCCGAATTGGGCAAGGCGTATGCGATTCGTTCCAAGCAGGCGCGCACCGATGCGGTGGCCGCGATACACGATAAAGTGATGGTCGCATTATCTCCGGAAGTGGTCGCGAGCCAGAAGAATCACATCAACGACATGTTCAGCGCGCTGGAAGCAAAAATTGTGCGCGGACAAATACTCAGCGGCGAGCCGCGCATCGATGGCCGCAATACCCGCACGGTGCGTCCGATCACGATACGCAACGGTGTATTGCCGCGCGTTCACGGCTCCTCGTTATTCACGCGCGGCGAAACTCAGGCCATCGTGGTGGCGACCTTGGGCAGCATGCGCGATTCCCAGAAAATCGACGCACTGCAAGGTGAATACAGCGACCGCTTCATGCTGCATTACAACTTCCCGCCGTATTCCACCGGCGAAACCGGTCGCGTGGGTACGCCCAAGCGCCGTGAAATCGGCCATGGCCGTTTGGCCAAGCGCGCGCTGATAGCGGTATTGCCCAGCGAAGAGGAGTTTGGCTATGCGATGCGTGTGGTATCGGAAATCACCGAGTCCAATGGTTCCAGTTCGATGGCTTCGGTGTGCGGCGGCTGTTTGTCGTTGCTGGATGCAGGCGTGCCGCTCAAGGCGCACGTGGCGGGCATTGCGATGGGATTGATCAAGGAAGGCAACCGCTTTGCGGTGCTGACCGATATTCTCGGCGATGAGGATCATCTGGGCGATATGGACTTCAAGGTGGCTGGCACGGAAGCTGGTGTGACCGCATTGCAGATGGACATCAAGATCAACGGCATCACCCGCGACATCATGCAGGCCGCGCTGATCCAGGCTCGCGAAGGCCGCATGCACATCCTCGGCCTGATGAAGCAAGCCATGCCGCAAGCGCGTTCCGAAATGTCCACTTTCGCGCCGCGCATGATCAAGATGAAGATCAACCCGGAAAAGATCCGCGACGTGATCGGCAAGGGCGGCGCGGTGATCCGTG
>JACPYR010000034.1 GCA_016195965.1 Nitrosomonadales bacterium
AAGGCGATGAAGTGCGGGTAGAGGTCGCCGATACCGGCAAGGGGATCGCGCCTGAACACATCAAGAAGATATTCGATCCGTTCTTCACCACCAAGCCGATAGGCAAGGGGACGGGGCTGGGCTTGTCGCTGGCCTACAGCATCGTTCAGAAACACCACGGGCGGATCGAGGTGCAGAGTGAAGTGGGCAAGGGCACGACATTCAGGGTGTGGCTGCCAATCAAACAACCGCAGGATCAGCAGGCGTGACCCTAATTGTCTATTAGAGCGGAACGGCGTCATTCCCGCGCAGGCGCGGATGACGGGCTAATGGATTATTTGGGATGAATGCAGGTAATAAGAAATGAACGGTAATTTGAAGAGCAGAGGAAATTATGAGTGAGGTACAAGCTGCGGCCACATTGGAGACTTCGGCAACGATACTGTTCGTGGACGATGAAGCGAACATTCTTTCATCCTTGAAGCGCCTGTTCCGCCCACTTGGCTATCGTATCTTTACGGCGGAGAGCGGTGCGCAAGGATTGGAGATCATGGAACGCGAGACCGTTGATCTGGTGATCTCGGATATGCGTATGCCAGAGATGAATGGCGCGCAATTTCTGGAAAAAGTCCGGGAACATTGGCCGGATACGGTGCGTATCCTGTTGACCGGTTACGCCGAGATTAGCGCGACCATCGAGGCCATCAACAAAGGGCAGATTTACCGCTATGTATCCAAACCATGGGAAGACAACGACATCACGCTGATCGTCAAACATGCCTTGCAGCAAAAAATTCTGGAGCGCAAAACGAACCGCCTGGAAGAATTAACGCGCAAACAGAACGAGGAACTGAAAGATCTGAACGCTCATCTTGAAGAGAAGGTGCAGGCACGTACCGAAGAAGTACGGCAGACCATGGGATTCCTGGAGGCTGCCAATGAGAAATTGAAAAAGAATTTCATCACTTCTGTACGCGTCTTCTCCAATCTGATCGAGATGCGCAACCCGAGTAAGGCCGGACATTCGCGCCGGGTCGCCGAGCTGGCGCGCACCCTTGCACAAAACATGGGCATGAGTGCCGCAGAAGTGCAGGATACTTTCATTGCCGGGCTGCTGCTCGATATCGGCAAGATTGGGTTGCAGGACCGCCTATTGGACAAACCGTTCAATAGTTTGAACGTTGAAGAGCGCACCGAAGTGGTTAAGTATCCGGTTAAGGGGGAGATGGCGCTGATGGCGCTGGAGCAACTGCATGGTGCGGCGAAGCTGATTCGCAGCCACCGCGAGCGTTTCGATGGCACGGGCTTTCCGGATCGCGTGTCTGGTCTATCGATTCCGCTCGGTGCACGCATCCTCGCTCTTGCCGAGGATTACGACATTACATTGATGGGTACAAGTTTTGTCAAACCTGTGAAACCTGCTGACGCATCACTGATGATTCAGGATGGCAAAGGCAAGCGTTACGACCCGATGGTGGTGGATGCCTTTTTGAACGAGATCGGAAAAACTCGTTCGGCAACCGATAACACCTCGGAATTGACGTTGCGGTGCGGGCAAGTCTTGCCGGGAATGACGCTATCAAGAGACCTGATAACGCAAAGCGGGGAGATGTTGTTGTCGAAGGGGCATGTGCTGAATGAGCAAATCATCGAACAGATCAACGGATTCGAGCGCATGGACGGGCATCCGCTCACGATCTACGTTCATGCCAAAAAATAACGCCATGCGATATTTCTTTTTGACTGATCGGGCGAACAAGCATGGCTGATCTTGACGAAACAGCGCGCAAACTAACCCTCAAACTGGTTTATTATGGCCCGGCCATGAGCGGCAAGACCACCAACCTGATGCGTTTGCATGACTTGTTGTCTCCCGACTTGAAGGGCGAAATCATGACTCTGGAAACACAGAACGACAGAACATTATTTTTTGATCTGTTGCCGCTGGGCTTTCGCACTCCCTCAGACTGGTTGATAAAACTCAAGCTCTATACAGTTCCCGGCCAGGTTGCGCATGATGCGACGCGCAAGGCGGTGCTGTCGCGTGCTGACGGCTTGGTGTTCGTCGCGGATTCACAGCGCTCGCAGGGGATCAACAATGCCGAGTCGTTCCAGAACTTGGAAGAGAACGTGCGCCGCGTTGGCTTGGATTTCGGCACCTTGCCTTTGGTGGTGCAATTCAACAAACGCGACCTACCCAATGTACTGACCGAGGAGGAGATACGGCAACGCTGGTTTGCCGCGCCCTGGCCGCTGGTGATGGCTTCAGCGCTATCGGGCATGGGCGTGCGGGAAACATTCGTCAAGCTGCTGGAAGCGCTCTATCCGGTTCTGGATAAAAACTTTTCCTTGAGCAAGGTTCACGGTACAGACGCGCAGTCTTTTATCAATGCTGTGATAGGCATCAACGCTGTAACAGGAGCGCCACTTGGAAATTCGCACTAAACGATATGACAGCGCGTTGAGTCTGCTCGAATTGCTTTCCGGCGTCGTGCCGGACAAACTGTCTGTCGCATTGACCATACTGCTGGGTGCACCGGCACGGGTCGTATCCGCCGATGGCGCTTGGGTGATGGGCAATATTCCTCCTCTGTCCGGGAATGTAAGACGACTGCCGCTGGCCCATGATCTGGAAACCGTCGGTTTTCTTGAAACATCGGCGCCAGATGAGGCGCAAGTGCGCGCTGCCGCAGTCATATTGGAATTGTTTATGCGATCCGGTGCGCGCTACTTCATGGCATCGGAGATGCATCTCGAAGTGGTGAAAACAGACTATGAAGAATTGCAACGCAGACATGAGGCTTTGATTGCATCTGAGGCACGTTATAAGGCGCTGGCGGAGAGTCTGGAAGAACGCGTCAAGGAGCAAGTGAGCACCATCGCATCCGCTCATCGCCAGCTTTATCAGGCCGAAAAAATGGCCTCGGTCGGGCAACTGGCGGCAGGGGTGGCGCACGAGATCAATAACCCGATCGGTTTCATCCGCAGCAATTTGGGCACCGCATCGTCCTATGTGCAGAAATTCCGGAGTGTGGCTGAACAGGTCAAGTCAGGCGATACCGTCCGGATTGCCAGCGCATGGCAGGTTGCCGACCTGGATTTCATACTGGAAGATTTTCCATCGCTGTTACAGGAAAGCATAGATGGAGCCGACCGTGTGGCGCGCATCGTGTCCGACCTCAAGGGGTTTTCCAACATTGATCAGGCCGAAGAAGAGATCGTCGATCTCAACGACAGCATCCGTTCGGCCTGCAATGTGGCCGCCAACCAGATCAACAGTCGCGCCGACCTGAAACTGATGTTGGGTGAATTGCCGCCGTTGCGTTGCCATGCGGGACATCTGAGTCAGGTGTTCCTCAACTTATTGCTCAATGCGGCGCACGCGATGAATAAGCGCGGCGAGATATGCATCCAGAGCGGTGTCGAAAATAATCAGATAGTCATCCGCATCTCCGATACCGGCAGCGGCATCTCACCGGAAGTATTGCCGCACATCTTCGACCCGTTCTTTACCACCCGCGAGGTGGGTTCCGGCACCGGCTTGGGGTTGACCGTGAGCCGCGACATCCTCACTGCCCATGGAGGAACCATCGAAGTGAGCAGCGAACTCAATGTGGGTACAGTCTTCACCATCCAGTTACCGATCAAGCAAGGAAATCCATAGTATGGCCACTTCCAATTACGCATCTTTGTTCACAGGCGCTGCTCCCGCTGAAAACGCCCAACCGGCTGAGCGCCCCGCCAACTACCGTATCCTGCTGGTGGATGACGAGCCGAATGTGCTCAAGTCGTTGCAGCGCGTGTTCCGCCAGGAAAACTATACGGTGGTAACAGCTTCCAACGGACAAGAAGCGCTGGAGCTGCTGCGCAAAGAACCGTTTCACCTGATGATATCCGACTACATGATGCCGGGCATGACGGGTGCAGAGTTGCTGAAGCAGGCGAAGGCGATCAAACCGGAGATCATCCGCATCATGCTGACCGGCCATGCCGATACCGGCGCGGTGATGGGGGCTATCAATGAAGGCGCGGTATACAAGTTTATCCTCAAGCCATGGAATGACGATGATCTGCGTGTGACCGTCGCACTGGCCTTGGAACAATACGACCTGATCCAGAAGAACAAAGCGCTGCAACAAGATAACACGCAAAAGTCCAAAGAGATCAGCGCACTCGCCAAGCTGAGCGTCAGCAACCGCAGCCAACTGGCCATCATGCTCAACAAGCAAAATCTGATAAGCAACCAGCAGGTGCAAGAACTCTATCGGATGCAACAGCAGAAAAAAGAACCCTTGATCAAGTTGCTGCTGGAACGCGATTGGGTATCCGAGCAAGCCATCCGCGACATTTTGCGAAAAGAGTTGCTGGTGGAAGAAGTCTCCCTGGCGGAATTCCAGATCGATGCGGCGGTCGCCTCGCTGATCCCGCGCCGCTTTTGTGAGCACCAACTGGTTGTGCCGTTGCGCCTGGAAGGCAAGCATTTGCTGTTGGCGCTGGCCGATCCGATGGATATGGGACTACTCGATGACTTGCGCTTCGTTTCCGGATTGCAAATCCAACCAGTCATGGCGAGTGTGGCGAGCATCAAGGCAAAGCTCGCTGAGATGTACGGTGAAGAGATCGATTTCAAGGATCTGGAAACCCTGGTTTCCAGCCCGGACCCATACGAAGGTATCGAGGTTGTCATCGAAGAAGAAGACATCGAATCTCTGGAAGACTTGCTGCGCGGCACTGATGAGCCGCCGGCTATCCGTCTGGTCAATGCCGTAATCCTGGAGGCAGTACGGCTTGGCGCCAGCGATATCCACATCCAACCGCGTACCAAGAGCGTAACGGTGCGTTATCGTGTCGATGGGGTACTGGTAGATAAGATACAGATTCCACATACATTACTGCAATCTCTGATATCACGCCTGAAAGTGATGGCAGAGATGGACATCAGCGAACGGCGGCGTCCTCAGGATGGCCGCATCACCGTGAAGACACCGATGCGCATCGTCGATTTGCGCATCTCCACGCTGCCCACCATTAACGGCGAAAAAGTGGTGATGCGCATTCTCGACCGCAATTCAGCCATCGTGGGTCTGGATGGGCTGGGATTCTCCCCGTCCGATCTGCAAAAAGTTTTGAACATGGTGGATAAGCCACAAGGACTCGTTCTGGCGACAGGCCCCACCGGCAGTGGCAAAACAACCACGCTTTACGCGCTGTTGCAGCACAACGCCTCGCCCTCAAAGAACTACGTCACGATAGAAGACCCGGTGGAATACTACATGGATCAAGCGGGACAAGTGCTTATCAAGGAAAAGATCGGACTGACCTTCCCAGTAGTTCTGCGCTCCATCCTGCGCCAGGATCCGGACGTAATACTGCTGGGCGAGATACGTGATTTCGAGACTGCCGAAGTCGCGTTCCATGCTGCACTGACAGGCCATCTGGTGTTCTCGACGCTGCACACTAATTCGGCGGTGGCCACACTTTCCCGCCTGTTCGATCTCGGCTTGAAGCCCTATGTCGTTGCCACTGCCCTAGAGGGCATCATCGCGCAACGCTTAGTCAGGAAGATATGCCCGCATTGCCGCGAATCGGATATCCCCGCACCTGCACTGTTAGCAAAGCTTGGGGCGCTGTTCACCCAATCCGCCATCACTGCCTTCAAGGGCAAGGGCTGTGATCGCTGCCATGGTAGCGGATACAGCGGACGGATCGGATTGTATGAGGTGCTGACTTTCAACGATCAGATGCGCCATCTCATCGCCAGCGATGCCACCATCATGGACATCACCAATCTCGCAAGAGAGATGGGCACATCGACACTGATCGGGGATGGCCGCGACAAGGTCAATCGAGGGCTGACGACATTGGAGGAATTATTGCGCGTGCTGGGCCCTCAGTAGTGGCGTGCAACAGGTTAGTATTTCCCGAAGAAATGAGACTTAGCCACCATTGCACAACGGGAGATCAATGCGGCATGGATTGATGGTAATTGCCAGTTGCATTTAAGGATAACTAAAAGTTTGCATATCAAAACCCGTCGGGCGCACATGAGGGGTGGGCTAAGTTTAGTCCGAAATTTTAAACCCAAGCCCATTTATCCTGACGTGCGTTAAAAACGATAACAACCCTGTCGGATGTTAGGAGCAGAAGCGGGGCGCCAGATACCAGCGCCAGAAACCAATTGTCTACTACCTGTTGTAGCGGGTAACTTTTACGCACTGCCTCTAGGAAAAACTATGGGTTCAAGTACTACATATTCTGATTCCCCGCCCCAAGAGATGTGGATCACGCCAGAAGATATTGTCGAACGCAGGAAATTCCTTGAATTTTCCGATACTGATATTGAACTACTAAGCGAGATACACCGGCATATAGAAAGCCAATCCGTTGACAAGTTTTTTATTGACTTGTTTTACCGGCACCTGTCTTCATTTCCCGCACTGCACAAGCTGCTTTCCGATGAGGCCACTATCGGCCGGCTAAAAGCAGTCCAGTCCCGGTATTTCATGCGCCTGACTGCGGGCGATTAAGGCGATGACTATGTGTCGGACCGGTTGAGGGTGGGTTATGCGCACCAGCGGGCCGGGCTGGAGCCCAAGTGGTATATCGGCGCCTACCGGAATATTTATCCTCCTTGCTGCCCATATTGCATGAGCTATATAAAAGCGATCGCCTGAAATTCATTGCCGCTTACGATACGATATTAAAGGTGGTGTTTTTCGATATGGAGCTGGATACTTACTTCCACTCCAGCATGCAGGAATTGCTGCGCTTGGCCAACTACGACGCCCTCACCGGACTGCCCAACCGCATCCTGTTCCATGACCGGCTGGAGCAGAAAATCAAGAAATGCCGCCGCACTGAATCGCCCTTGGCGCTGTTGCTCATTGATCTCTACCGTTTCAAGGAAATCAACGACACCTTGGGGCATGGGAAAGGCGATTTGGTATTGATAGAAACCGCGCGGCGCATCGGCGGGTGCGTGCGCGAAACCGACACAGTCGCCCGTTTGGGCGGGGACGAATTCACCGTCATCCTGCCTGAACTCAATGACCGTGTGTATTTTGAACGCATTGCGCAAAACATCATCCATGAATTGGGTAAACCATTTGCGCTAGAAACCGATATGGCTTACATCTCGGCCAGCATCGGGATCACTCTTTATCCGGATGATGCGCTGGACATCGAAAGCCTGCTGAAACAAGCCGACCAAGCGATGTATGTGGCCAAGTCGGAAGGGCGCAACCGTTTCGGTTATTTCACCCAGTCCATGCAACAGGAGGCCGGGGAAAAACTGGCGCTGACCAATGACCTGAGGCAGGCGCTTGCGCGCCATGAGCTGCATGTGTATTACCAGCCCATTGTGGAGCTTCACAGCGGGCTCATCTTCAAGGCCGAGGCCCTGCTACGCTGGAAGCACCCGCAACGCGGTATGGTCAGCCCCGTCATTTTCATTCCCTTGGCGGAAGAATCCGGACTCATCCATGAAATCGGCGAATGGGTGTTCAATCAATCCATTGCCAGTGTGAAGCGGTGGCACGATCAATTCGGACGCATCATCCAGATCAGCGTGAATAAATCCCCCATCCAATTCGAGCGGAGCGAAGAGGTCACCTGAGTGGATGCATTGACTAGCATAGGTTTGTCTGGAAATAGCATCACTGTGGAAATCACCGAGGGCTTGCTGCTCAAGGAATCAATTAAAGTCAAACAGCGGTTATTGGAGTTCATGAACAGCGGCATTGAAGTATCGATAGACGATTTCGGCACCGGCTTTTCCGCGCTGTCCTACCTTAAACAATTTCACATCGACTACCTCAAAATTGACCGTTCTTTCATCAAGGATCTGGAGCTGGAAGGGGGTGGCAAGGCTTTGTCCGAAGCGATCATCGTGATGGCGCACAAGCTGGGCATCAAGACCATCGCCGAGGGCGTGGAAACGGAAGGCCAGCTCAATTTGCTGAGATCATTCGGTTGCGACTATGTGCAAGGTTTCCTGTATTTACCTGCTGTGCCCGCAGTGGAATTCGAACAAATTATTGCTCGTTAAGGGTGAGTCAGCGCATGGACTGACCTCTGCCGTCAATCAAAGTATCCAACGGGTTAAGCGACAAGCAGGGGATCTCTAAAATTCAGTTTGGTCGTCTACGAACGCCAACAGCTTCTAGGACGAATGACATGCAGCATCAGGGGAATAGCAGGTGCGCGATAACTAAAAGTAACGTATGTGTATCTCATGGCGGCATTGTGCCCGGACATGAGTGGGAAGCAGCGGCTTCGTGGTAGAATGCGCGCCTTTTGTTTCATCTTCGGAGATCGAGTAATGTTTATCAGTAATGCTTATGCAGAAGCGGCCGCAGCCAGCACGGATGGCGGGATCATGAATTTCTTGCCGTTGTTTGTATTGATCGTGGTGTTTTACTTCTTGATATTGCGCCCGCAGACCAAGCGCGCCAAAGAACAAAAAACCATGATAGAGGCGTTGCAACGCGGTGATGAGGTCGTTACTGGCAGCGGGGTAGTGGGCACGGTCAGCAAGGTTTACGAGCAATACGTCGGTGTGGAAATTGCGGAGAACGTCGAAGTCAAAGTGCAGAAAAGCGCGATTCAGAGCGTGTTGCCCAAGGGTACGATCAAAGCAATCAAATAATTAAATTCTCGGGCCCGTGCTTCAGCACGGGCGCAGCTATCCAATGAGGTTGTCATGAATCAATATCCGTTGTGGAAATATCTGCTGATAGTGGCCGTGTTGCTGGCCGGGCTGATATATACCTTGCCAAATTTTTACGGTGAATCGCCCGCTGTGCAGGTGTCGCCGTTGCGCGCAAGCTTGAAAGCGGATGCGGCATTGCGGGCTCGCGTTGAAAATGTCCTGCAGGCAGCCGGCCTGGTTTCGGAACTGGTCATGCTGGACGGCAACAGCGTCAAAGCCCGTTTTGCCGATACCGATAGCCAGCTGAAGGCCAAGGATGTGCTGGTCGCACAGCTCGGCGAGGATTATGTGGTCGCGCTCAATTTGCTGCCGCGCTCTCCGCAGTGGCTGACCGGACTCAATGCGCTGCCAATGTATCTCGGCCTGGATTTGCGCGGTGGCGTGCATTTCCTGTTGCAGGTGGATATGAATGCCGCGTTGAGCAAGGCGCTGGAAGCTGCAACCGGCGATTTGCGCAGCGCGCTACGCGAGCAGAATGTCGCTTACTCGGGAGTGAGCCGGGACGGCAATGTGGTATTGGTCAGATTCCGCGATGCCGCCGCACGCAGCAAGGGTGAGTCCGAGATTAAACAGCGTTTCGCCGATTTCGTGACCAATAGCACCGAGGAACACGGCGAATACAATTTGCAGATCACTCTCAAGCCGGAAGCGCAGAAGCGCATCCAGGATTCTGCGGTGCAGCAGAATTTGCTGACCTTGCGTAACCGGGTGAATGAACTGGGCGTCGCCGAGCCGGTGATACAGCAGCAGGGCGCGGATCGTGTCGTGGTGCAATTGCCGGGTGTGCAGGATACGGCGCGTGCCAAGGAGATTCTGGGGCGTACCGCTACGCTGGAAGTGCGCATGGTGGATGAGACCCATCAAGCCACTCCGGGGGCGGCCGCACCGTTCGGCACCGAGATGTTCAAGGATAGAGAAGGCCGGATGCTGCTGGTGAAGAAGCAGGTGATACTCACCGGCGAGCGCATCAACGATGCGCAGCCCGGTTTCGACAGCCGCAGCAATGAAGCGGCGGTGCATATCAACCTGGACGGAGTGGGCGCGCGCCAGTTCAAGGAAGCCACCCGCGAGAATGTCGGCAAGCGCATGGCGATCATCCTGTTTGAAAAGGGCAAGGGCGAGATCGTGACGGCCCCGGTGATCCGCGAAGAAATCGGCGGCGGTCGCGTACAGATCACCGGCAGCATGAATACCGTTGAAGCGCAGGATACCGCGCTGTTGCTGCGCGCCGGCGCATTGGCGGCGCCGATGGAAATCATCGAAGAGCGTACTGTCGGGCCTAGCCTGGGCGCAGAAAATATCACGCGCGGCTTTAATTCCACCAAGATCGGTTTCATTCTGGTGGCGATATTCATGATCGCCTACTACTTGATGTTCGGCACGATTTCGATGCTGGCGCTGGCGGCCAACCTGCTGCTTCTGGTGGCGTTGCTGTCCATGCTGCAAGCCACGCTGACCTTGCCGGGTATGGCTGGTATCGCGCTGACGCTGGGTATGGCGATCGACGCGAACGTGCTGATCAACGAGCGCATCCGCGAAGAACTGCGCAACGGCGTTTCGCCGCAGGCCGCGATACATGCCGGATACGACCGGGCATTCGGCACCATTCTCGACTCCAACGTGACCACCTTTATTGCGGGCATCGCGTTGTTCATGTTCGGCTCGGGTCCGGTCAAGGGGTTCGCGGTGGTGTTGTGCCTGGGCATCGTGACTTCGATGTTCAGCGCGGTGCTGATTTCGCGTGCGATAGTGAATCTGATATATGGCCGCAAGGCGCGGCTCGCCAAAGTGGCGATAGGCTAAACCCTCTCCCTAGCCATCTCCCGCTTAGCGGGAGATGGGATAATTGCTCTCTCTCCCCGAGGGGGAGAGTTGGAGAGAGGGGAAAATAACAAGGAAGAAGAAATATGGAATTTTTCAGGATCAAGCACGATATCCCGTTCATGAGCTACGGGAAAATCACCACCAGCATCTCGCTGGTGACATTTTTGTTTGCGGTGTTTTTTCTCGCCACCAAGGGGCTGAATTTTGGTGTGGATTTCACCGGCGGTACGGTGATTGAAGTGCATTACGCGCATTCTGCCGATCTTGGAAAAGTGCGTGCACAGCTTGCCGAGACAGGTTTGCCTGAAGCCCTGGTGCAGAATTTCGGCTCCAGCTACGACGTGCTGATACAAGTGCCATTCAAGCAGAATCTCGGCGGTGCCAAGCTCAGCGAACATGTCATGGAAAGCCTGCGCAAACAGGATACCAGCGCGGAAATGCGCCGCGTGGAATTCGTCGGCCCGCAGGTCGGCAAGGACCTGATCGACAATGGCGAACTGGCGCTGCTGCTGGTCAGCTTGGGCATCGTCGGCTACCTGTGGTTGCGCTTCGAGTGGAAATTCGGCCTGTCCGCGATCATCGCCAACCTGCATGACGTCGTGATCATTCTCGGTTTCTTCGCCTTTTTCCAGTGGGAGTTTTCGCTCTCGGTGCTGGCGGCGGTGCTGGCGGTGCTGGGTTACTCGGTCAACGAATCGGTGGTGGTGTTCGACCGGATCCGGGAAAACTTCCGCACCATGCGCAAGGCCGAAGTGGCTGAAATCATCGACAACGCCATCACACGCACCATGTCGCGCACCATCATCACGCACGGTTGCACGCAGATGATGGTCGGCGCGATGCTGTTTCTCGGCGGCGAAACTCTGCACTATTTCGCGATGGCGCTGACCATAGGCATATTGTTCAGCATCTATTCCTCGGTGCTGGTGGCGAGTCCGCTGCTGATGATGTTCGGCGTGTCGCGCGAGGACTTCATCAAGCCCGAGAAGACCGAAGCAGAAGAAGTATTGCCCTAACGGGCATAACAAGGAATCACCCCTGATAATGAAAATTTCCTTGCCCGTTCCCTCACCTCGGCTCCTCGCTACGCTCTCCTCTCCCGCAGGCGGGCGAGGAGGCGAACGAATCGCTGCGCGAGTTTCAAACTAGCCGTGGATTTGCTGGCCGCATTTATAGACATCGTTCTGCACCTGGACACGCACCTGCTGGCGCTGACCCAGCAGTATGGCGTATGGGTGTATGGGATACTGTTTCTGATTATCTACTGCGAAACCGGCCTGGTGATTACGCCTTTCCTGCCCGGTGATTCGCTGTTGTTTGTCGCGGGTGCGCTGTGCGGAATGGGTGCGCTGCAACTGGAGTGGCTGGTTCCCTTGCTGGTGCTGGCGGCATTTTCCGGCGACAACACCAATTACTGGGTGGGACGGCTGGTCGGTTTGCAGTTGCTTAATCGTGCCAACCCCAGGCTGATCAAGCGCGAGCATCTGGACAAGACCCAAGCCTTCTATGAAACCTATGGTGGCAAGACTGTGTTGCTGGCGCGCTTCCTGCCTATCATCCGTACCTTTGCCCCGTTTGTCGCCGGGATAGGCATGATGCGCTATCGCATGTTCGTGCTGTACAGCGCATTGGGCAGCATGGCCTGGATAACCTCGTTCAGCGTGGGCGGCTACTTGTTCGGCAACATTCCGATGGTGAAAAGCAATCTCACGTTGATCACGCTCGGCATCATCTTTATTTCCCTGTTGCCCGCATTGCGCGAATTTATCCGCCACCGGAAGAGCAGTTAGTCCGGCTGAGCTGACAGCTGCATAGATTCAATTTTTTCGGGCGCAACAATGGTGCGGTAAAACGTCAGCATCCGTTCGGCCTGCATGCTGGATGACCAGTTATGTGCATAGACTCGGGCGGCTTCACCCAAGTCTTTGCGAGCCTGATTATCCCCGAGCATCCTGACGATTTTTCCCGAGAAGTCCGCCAGTTCTTCGCGAGCGATCCACACCCCCTGGCCTTCCTTCAATACATCTTTCGTACCCAGTTCTGCGGTCGAGACCACAGGCACGCCCTGTGCCATCGCCTCGAGCAGCACCAGACCCTGGGTTTCGGTTCTGGAGGAAAAGACGAATATGTCCGCCGAGCGGTAACAGCTGTTCAATTCGGTACTGCGATCCAGATAGCCGATGAACTGGATGTTCGCATCCAGCTTGAGCGCCGCTGATTCCTGTTGCAGGCTTTCGCGTGCCGGGCCTTCTCCAGCGATGATGAAGAGCACGTCGGGAATTTCTTTTCTTGTTTCATCCAGCACCTTCAGCAGGAAGCCGATGTTTTTTTCGTGGGCGACGCGCCCGACAAACAGCAGCACTGGCCTGTCCTGTGGAATGCCGTATTTGCTGCGGAAGGCTGCGCGGTCTCCGGCTACAAAGCTGCTCGGCTTGATGCCGGTCGGGATGACTTCGGCGTGGGTAGTGACACCGTAGCCTTTTAATACCTGCAGCATCGGGTGAGAGGGCACGACCATGCCGTCCAGGCTGTTGCCCTGATGGCGCGAGAAGCGCTTGGCGACCAGACGCATCAAGTTCCTGGGCACGAGCGGAACGTAGTGGTACAGATATTCCTCGAAGAAGGTGTGATAGGTTTCGACGCAGGGTATGCCCAGCAGACGCGACAGCTTGGTGCCCCAGTAATGTGCGACGAACGGCGTCTGGATATGGATGATGTCGTATTGCTCGCCGCGCAATCTGTCGATATTTTTCATCAGCCAACCGTAACTCATCAAGCGGTCTTCCGGGTCGAATGGCAAGGACTTCGCGGGTACGCGCATGATGCCGGTTTCGTCACGGCTCGTGGTCTGATAGTCGGGTGCGATCAGGTGCACCGTGTGCCCGAGCTTGCGCAATTCATCGCGAAAAGTTTCTATGGAAGTGGAGACGCCGTTGACGCGTGGGAAATAGACATCGGAGATGAACAGAATTTTCATGGTGATGTTCCGTGGTTAAATTAATTGCTTGATGATTGTTTGCTCGGGATTCAGAGCGGGAGCTGCTGTGTGTGTGGCGTTCCAGTGGATCAGCTCCATGCGTCCATCCAGGTGTTCGACGATTGCGGTGCAGCTATCCACCCAATCGCCGCAGTTGAGATAGATAAGTCCCTCAACCTCCTTGATCATCGGCCAATGGATGTGGCCGCATATGGCCCCATCAAGCCCCTGTTCGCGCGCATGGCGGATCACCGAGTCCTCAAAGTTGAAGATAAAATTCACCGCCGTTTTGACTTTGCGCTTGGCATATCCGGCCAGCGACCAATAACCGGGGCGCTTGAGCGTGCGGCGTAGCCAGGACAGATAGATATTCAGACTGACCAGCATGTCGTAGGCTTTGTCTCCCATGATCGCGACCCAGCGATGATGGCGCGTGACCTGATCGAACTCGTCGCCATGGATTAATAAATAGCGCCTGCCGTCAGCGGCGGTGTGGATGTGTTCGTGCGCCACCACGACATCCCCAAATGAGGAACCGACATATTCGCGTATCGCCTCGTCATGGTTGCCGGGAATAAAAATTACTTTTTCTCCATGCCGCGCCCGCCGCAGCATTTTTTGCACGAAGGTGTTCTGGTCGGCATCCCAGTGTACGCCGCCCCGGCTCATGGACCACAGATCTATGATATCGCCGAGCAGGAACACTTGTTCGGAAGAATAGGCTTTCAGAAACTCAAGCAAGTGCTTGGCCTGGCACGCCTTGGTGCCGAGGTGGATATCCGACAGGAAGATTGAGCGGACCTGTTGCATGGTCAAAACCGCGTAGTCTTTTGTAGACAACTAACCCTAGTTACTGTGGGTCGGCGACAGGATGCAATGAATGTGTATTTCATGCGCGCAGAATCGCATGTAAATATTTCACGGCTGTTACGGATTTGTTGGGGTTATGTGAATTCGATGGGCTGAATGCCGTGATTACGACAACAGTTGCTCTTCAATTGCAACAGTGCTTTGTGGGAGCGGCTTCAGCCGCGATTGCTGCGGTACTTGCTGGGCGGCTAATCGCGGCTGAAGCCGCTCCTACCTGGATTGGCCGTTTAACCAAAACGACCAGTTATATAGTGGCTACGACGTAACCTGAAGGTTAGTCTCCGCCGCTACATAACCGGACGATTATCCAAATCGTCCGGTTATATAGTGGTTTCAACGTAACGCGCTGCGCGCATTAGTTTCCACCGTTACATCACAGGTAGATTAGCCAAATCTACCTGTGATGTAATCTTCGGTCTCTTTGCGCTTGGGGTTGGTGAAGACGGTGCTGGTTTCGCCGAGTTCGATCAGGTCGCCCAGATACATGTAGGCGGTGTAATCGGAGATGCGCGCGGCCTGCTGCATGTTGTGCGTGACGATCACGATCGTGAAGTCTTCTTTCAGTTCGTCGATCAGCTTCTCGATGTGCGCGGTGGAAATTGGGTCGAGCGCGGAGGTGGGTTCGTCCAGCAGCAGCACTTGTGGTTTGACAGCAATCGCGCGGGCGATGCACAGGCGCTGTTGCTGGCCGCCGGACAGCCCGGTGCCGCTTTGCTTGAGTTTGTCTTTGACCTCCCCCCATAGCGCAGCTTTGCGCAACGCCCATTCCACGCGTGCTTCCATGTCATGCTTGCTGAGGTTTTCGTATAGCTTGACGCCGAATGCGATGTTGTCGTAGATGGACATCGGGAACGGCGTGGGCTTCTGGAACACCATGCCGATCTTGGCGCGCAGCATGTTCAGGTCCTGTTTGCTGTCCAGGATGTTCGCGCCGTCCAGCAGGATTTCTCCGGTGGCCTTCTGTTTGGGATAGAGCTGGTACATGCGGTTGAAGGTGCGCAGTAGCGTGGATTTGCCGCAGCCGGACGGGCCGATGAAAGCGGTCACCATTTTTTCCGCGATGCTCAGGTTGATGTCTTTGAGCGCGCGATAATTGCCGTAATAAAAATTCAGATCTTTGATGATGATCTTCGGGTTGGCGATTTTTTCGATGTCCATGTGCTTGCCTTGTTGATGACCGGGTTTAATGTCCGGATTTTAATGTGTAGTGGCGCTTTGCCGGAACAGTACACGTGCCACGATGTTGAGTGTCAGCACGCTGGCGGTAATCAGCAGCGCTCCAGCCCAGGCAAGTCGCTGCCAGTCATCATAGGGACTCATCGCGAACTGGAAAATGACCACCGGCAAATTTGCCATAGGCTGATCCATGTTGCTGCTCCAGAACTGATTGTTCAGCGAGGTGAACAGCAGCGGCGCGGTTTCGCCGCTGATGCGTGCCACGGCCAGCAGCACTCCGGTGATGATGCCGGCGCGTGCGGCGCGCAGCGTGACGAAGTTGACCACTTTCCATTGCGGTGCGCCGAGCGCCGCAGCGGCTTCGCGCAGCGTGCTGGGAACCAGGCGCAACATGTTTTCGGTGGTGCGGATCACAATCGGAATCACCAGGATGGACAGGGCGAAAGCACCCGCCCAGCCGGAAAAATGTTTGACCCTGACCACATAGATCTCATACACGAACAGGCCGATCACGATCGAAGGGGCTGACAGCAACACATCGTTGATGAAGCGGGTGATGGGCGCCAGCCAGCCGCGCTGACCGAATTCGGCCAGATAGGTGCCGGCCAATATTCCTATCGGGGTGCCGATCAGCGTGCCGACCAGTGTCATGAGCAGGCTGCCGGCGATCGCGTTGAGCAGGCCGCCAGTGTTGCCAGGCGGCGGGGTCATTTGCGTGAATACCGCAGTGGTGAGCGCGGGCAGGCCGTGATTCAACAGCGTGATCAATATCCAGCACAGCCAGAACAGGCCGAACAGCATGGCCAGCACCGAGACGGTGAGTCCTGCTGCGTTGATGATGCGACGGCGCGTGTAGAGATTCAGCATGGTGGCAGTCTCAATGTTAGC
This sequence comes from Nitrosomonadales bacterium, assembly GCA_016195965.1. Lineage (GTDB taxonomy): Bacteria > Pseudomonadota > Gammaproteobacteria > Burkholderiales > Gallionellaceae > Gallionella. The sequence continues at coordinate 16,425 of JACPYR010000034.1, forward strand.
TGGCTTGGCCTTCGCGCTGTCCCAGCTTGAACAGCATGTAGCGCGCGATAGACAAGACGACGAAGGTGATGAAAAACAGGATCAGGCCGAGTTCGATCAGCGAAGAAGTATAGAGATCGCCGACGGCTTCGGTGAATTCGTTGGCCAGCGCCGAGGATATGCTGTTTCCCGGCATCAGCAGCGATTTGGTGAGTTCATGCGCATTGCCGATCACGAAAGTGACCGCCATGGTTTCTCCCAGTGCGCGCCCGAGTCCCAGCATGATGCCGCCTGCCACACCGACCTTGGTGTAGGGCAACACTACCTGCCACATCACTTCCCAGGTGGTTGCGCCCAGCCCGTAGGCGGATTCCTTGAGCAGTGCAGGCACCACGTCAAACACGTCGCGCATCACCGAAGCAATGAAGGGGATCACCATGATCGCGAGGATGATGCCGGCGGTCAGCATGCCGATGCCCATGGGGGGGCCGGAGAAGAACGGTCCGAGATAGGGCATCGTGCCGATATGTCGGTTGATCCAGGGTTCAATATAGTCGCCGAACAGCGGGGCGAACACGAACAGGCCCCACATGCCATAGATGATGCTGGGGATACCCGCCAGCAATTCGATTGCGATGCCGAGCGGGCGGCGCAAAATGCGCGGCGAAAGCTCGGTCAGGAAAATGGCGATGCCGAAACTGACCGGAATTGCGATCAGCAGCGCGATGCATGAGGTAATGAGCGTGCCTATGATGGGAATCAGCGCGCCGAATTTGTCGTTGACCGGGTCCCAATCGGAACTGGCCAGAAAGCCCAGGCCGAAAGTATGGATGGCGGGCATGCTGCCCATGATCAGCGAAACGATGATCGCCGCCAGTAACGCCAGCACACCAAATGCGGAGATACGTGTCAGGCCGCGGAACAGCAAGTCAAACATGGCTTGCCGCTTAAGACGCGCTTCGTGTGAAAACATCGGCATGGTCGTATGCTTTTTAACCTGAATAATAATAGGGCAAAATACAAAATTTGGGATAAAAACAACGGGGGCAAGCGCCCCCGTCATTATAGCTCAAGGATGTGCCAAGTCAGCCACGCCCCGTGAGTTTATTACCGGATTTATTTCCAGACAGCTTTGCCTGTTGCATCCTTGATTTGTGCTTTCCATGCGGCGCGAATTAATTTCGTCACATCGGCAGGCAATGGAACATAGTCCAGATCGGATGCCAGCTTGTCGCCGTTACCGTAGGCCCAGTCGAAGAACTTCAGTACTTCTGTGCCGGTTTCCGGTTTGTCCTGCACCTTGTGCATCAGGATAAAGGTCGCGCCGCTGATAGGCCAGCTATTCTTGCCGGTTTCGTCGGTCAGAATTTCATAGAAACCTGGAGCCTTGTCCCATTGTGCGCCTGCTGCCGCCGCCTTGAATGCATCGCTGTCGGGTTGAACGAATACCCCGTCGTGATTTTTCATTTGTACGTGATTCATCTTGTTTTGCAGCGCGTAAGCGTATTCCACATAACCGATGGAATTCTTGATGCGTTGTACGTAAGAAGCCACGCCTTCGTTGCCCTTGCCGCCGGTACCGGCTTTCCAGGAAACCGATGCACCTTCACCTACACTGGACTTCCAATCTGCGCTGACCTTGGACAGGTAGTTGGTGAAAATGAAGCTGGTGCCCGAGCCATCGGAACGATGCACCACGGTGATTGTTTCATCTGGCAGCTTGATGTCTTTGTTCAAAGCGGCGATCGCCGGATCATTCCACTTGGTGATCTTGCCCAGGTAGATGTCGGCCAGAGTTGTGCCATCCAGCTTCAATTTGCCTGGATCGATGCCGTTTACATTGATGACTGGAACTACGCCGCCGATCACGGTCGGGAATTGCATCATGCCGTTCTTTTCCAGCTCATCTGCCTTGAGCGGCATGTCTGATGCGCCGAAATCCACGGTCTTGGCGATGATTTGCTTGATACCGCCACCGGAGCCGATGGACTGGTAATTCAGGCCGATCCCGGTCTTGGTTTTGTAGGCGTCAGCCCACTTGGCGTAGACGGGGTAGGGGAATGTAGCGCCGGCACCGGTGATGTCGGTTGCCTGGCTGGCTCCGGCATAAGCTACTGCGGTGGCCGCAGCGATGCCGATGATAAGTTGCTTCAGTTTGCTGTTCATAATATCTCCATAGGGTTGAGTTGCGGCTATAGGCCTATGCGGCCACTGCGTAACCAACAGCGCCTTGTTAAATCAACAATGCTGTTGAGCGCATGTTAGGGAGCTTTCATTACAGAATTATTACAGAAATGCAGATTGTAAAAAAATTGTTTCAAATGAGCTTGTTGGTTGAGAGTCTGGGAATCTGTGGAATGGCTTGGAGTTTCCGGGAGTATTTGTTTCACGCAGGATTCATATTTTTGTAACAGCATCGAAACAAATCCCCGTTAATCTGGCGAGCGTTACCCCTGTGGGATGCGGGGGCGAAGATATTTTAAAAGGATGAATATGCTGGCCTGGTCTGAAGAAGAGCCGCCTCGCAAGGCTCGTATCGAAATTATACCGATGATAGACGTGATGATGTTTTTGCTGGTCTTCTTCGTGTTGATCAGCCTGCACGTCATTCCTGCGCTGGGGATTAAAACCAGCTTGCCTGGGTCATCTCAACCGGAAAAACTCGAGGTTCGCAAGCATGCGGTGGTCACCGTGGCGCAGGGCGGCCGGGTGCAGCTGGACGGATCGGATTATTCGTTGGCGGGCCTCGGTTCGGCATTAATCGAATTGAAAAAATCCGCAGCCAATGTCGATGTGGTGATCAATAGCGACAAGGATGTCTCGGTGCAGCAACTGGTCGATGTGATGGATATGATCAAGCTGTCCGGCATTACTTCCATCGCTATCTCTTCCATCAAGAAGTAGGGGTATGCCATGAATATCGCAATTCATTTCCCGATATACCAAAGAAGAGAATCTGCGGCCCAGATCGGCACGCTGCTGCTGGGGGTAGTCATATTGCTGTTGTCGCAAACGATGATCGTCCATCACGAAGAGCCCCTGGCGGAAATTCCGGTGAGCTTGACCATCTTGCCGCCGCCTGTTGCGCCGGAAAAGATTGTGGAAAAGATTGTGGAGCAGCCGGTTGTGCAGCCGCCACCACAAAAAATGGTTGAGCCTGTGCCGCAGCAGACGCCGGTGGCGGCCACTCCCGCGCCGGTTCCCTCGCCTGTCGCTTTGCCTAACTTGCCCGTGTCGCCGACGCAGCAGGCCATTCCCGAACATTTGGAGATGCCGCATAGCAATAGCGCAGCCGAAAGCCTGTTTGCTCAGGATGTGCGGGTGAGCATAGAGCGCAAAAAAATCTATCCGGAAACTGCCCGCGACTTGGGTATGACCGGAGCTGTGGAAGTCATGTATGTGCTGGATCGTTCGGGCAAGCTGATCAAGGCGGAAATTATTGCTTCGTCCGGATATAAGTTGCTGGATAAGGCCGCGCTGGCTGCGGTGCAGTCGGCCTCATACAAAGCCTTTCCGGCGGATGCATGGATAGGGGAAGGCAGTAAGGAGTTTCGTACCAGGTTGGTTTTTTCAATTAACGATTAAGAGGAAGATATGAAGCACAGTAAATGGAAGTTGAAGCCCGGCGTGATGTTGTTGGCGACGCTCTTTGCGGGCGGAGCGTATGCGCAGGACGATGGCGCGGTAAAAACAGAAGATATTTCGGTATTCGGCAAGGGGCAATCCCGCCAGGTGCAAACCATCACCAGCGAGGACATGAAAAAAGCCGTGGCCGGCACCAGCCCGTTAAAGGTTCTGGAGAAGCTGCCCGGCGTGAATTTCCAGTCCGCCGATCCATTCGGCGCGTATGAATGGTCTACCCGCCTGGTTGTGCGCGGCTTTGGCCAAAGCTATATGGGCTTCACGCTGGATGGCGTGCCGTTGGGCGATATGAGCTATGGCAATAACAACGGCCTGCATATCAGCCGCGCGATTTCTTCGGAAAACGTCGGGCGCGCAACCCTGTCGCAAGGCGCAGGCGCGATGGGTACCGCTTCGACCAGCAACCTGGGCGGCACGGTGGCGTTCGTTTCCGCCGATCCGGACAATAAGTCCGGTGTGCGTTTGGACCAAACCATGGGCAGCGCCAATATGTCGCGCACCTTTGCGCGTTTCGATACCGGCACGCTGGAGTCGGGCACCAAGGCTTTTGTCAGCGTGACCAGCCAGCGCGCGGAAAAGTGGAAGGGTGAGGGGCGTCAGAACCAGGATCAATTCAACTCCAAGCTGGTGCATATTTTCGGCGAGAGCCGCGTCAGCGCGTTCTTGAATACCTCCGACCGCACCGAGATCGATTACCAGGATATGTCGCTCGATATGCAGCAGAAACTGGGCTGGGGCTGGGATAACTATGCGCCAAATTGGACAAGCGCAATCAATGCGGCCAACGGCGTGTTTTCTCCGGCTGTCGCGAGCATCAATGCCAATACCGGCCCTTTAGATGCGGCTTATTATCAGGGCAGCGGTTTGCGCAAGGATAAGTTGATGGGTTTTGCTGCGGATATCGCACTGAACGATGCAACACGCTTGAAGGCCACTTATTATTCGCACAACGATATCGGCCAGGGACACTGGTATACCCCATATACTGCTTCGCCTGGAACGGCGGCGGGTGCCGGGGTATATACAGGTCCGGGTCTGCCGATTTCGATCCGCACCACCGAATACGGTATCGATCGCAAAGGCATCGTCAGCAGCCTGACCTGGAATCTGGACAAGCATACCGTGGAAGCGGGCATCTGGTATGAGAAAAGCCTGAGCACGCTGACGCGTAATTTCTATGCGGCAACCGGTCCGGCGGACACCAACTATTTCCTGACCAACCCTTTCCAGACCGGGTTCATGCAGGAATTCACCGCGACGACCACACAGTTCCATGTGCAAGACAGCGTGGCGCTGCTGGATGGCAAGATGAAGGCCAATTTCGGCTTCAAGAGCCCATCGGTCAAGATCGATGCGGTCAGCCTGGTAGGTTCGCGCGCCGCAGGCACATTGACCGCCAGCAAGACCTTGCTGCCACAGGCCGGGTTTAACTATAACCTGAGCGAGAAGGACGAGGTGTTCGCATCGGTTGCACAGAACATGCGCGCATTCCAGCCGGGTGTCAGCGGCCCGTTCTCCCAGACCCAAGCGGTGTTCGACGCCAACACGGCGAATCTGAATCCGGAAACTTCGACCAGCTATGAGGCGGGTTATCGTTTCAGAAACGATGCGCTGCAGGGTTCGGTGGCGGCTTATCTGACCGACTTCAAGGATCGTTTGTTGAGCGTAGCGACTTGCCAGGGTATCGTCGGCTGTCCATCCACGTTCGTGAACGTCGGTCAGGTGCGTAGCCAGGGTGTCGAGGCAGCACTGGCATGGAACATGGTGCAGAACTGGAACTGGTTCAACTCCTTGACTCTGAACGATTCCAAGTACAAGACCGACTACATGAACGGAAATACCCTGGTCAATGTCACCGGCATGCAGGTAGTGGATGCGCCCCGGCTGATGTTCAACACCGATATCGCTTACGATGACGGTCACTGGTTCGGCAGTTTGGGTGGCAAGTATACCGACAAGCGTTACTACACTTATTTGAACGACGGCGTAGTGCCTGCGTTCTGGGTGATGAACGCCGCGGCGGGATACAAGCAGAAGAATCTGGCTGGCATGAAAGATTTCTCCGTGCAACTGTCGATGACCAACGTGCTGGACAAGAAATACTTCGGCACCATAGGCAGCAACGGCTTTGTGCAGTCCGATGCACAGGGCGCATTTGCAACCATGCTGGAAGGTGCGCCGCGTCAGATGTTCCTGACCGCCAGCACCAAGTTCTGATAGTCAACAGCAATCAATCCGGCCAGGGTTTAACTCTGGCCGTTTTTAATTTCGGGTAAACAATATGTCTTTTACTTTAATACACGATCTGGTGATGTACGTGATGGTTGGCGTGCTGTTGATGGCCACCTATGTGATCATCGAAAGATTTATTTTCTTTGCGGCAACGATGCGCGAAGGGAAAAATGTGGAAACTTTTGTACGCAGTCATCTGCACGACAAGAAGCTGCACGACCAGATACTGGAGACTTTCGAGAAACAAACCAGCCCGCAGTCGCAGGCGATCTGCGAAGTGGTGCAGGCCTCCAAAGAGAATCATACCCACGAACAGATGGAATACATCGTTCAATCCATTTATGTCGCCAAGAAACCGCTGGTCGGGCCGCGTTTGTGGATACTGGATACGGTCATCACCATGTCGCCGCTGCTGGGTTTGCTAGGCACAATATTGGGCATCATCGATGCGTTCTACAGCCTGTCTTCCGGCAACACCGCCGCCGATCCTGCTGCAGTCAGCCGGGGCATAGGCACGGCGCTATATGCGACCGGACTGGGCATCTTCATCGCGCTGTATGCGATGATTTTTTTCAACTACTTCAACACCAAGGTCGAGCAGATCAACAACCAGATGAAGCTGATTTCGCTGACGCTGTTGGGTGCGCGCTGATTTATCCTAAAAACCATAATTCAAGCCACATAACCAGCCACTTGGCTGCCGTATTTTGGCGGCCTAGTGGAATGGCTAGTAGTTTTATCAGAGAACACAGAGGACACAGAGATGACGCTGGTTTCACATGCTTTTCCGGTTTATGGGTGAAGTCAATATTCCTGATATGGCAACCAATTGTTTCTCCTATGTGAACTCTGTGTTCTCTGTGGCTAACTGATTTTTTAGGATTATTGCAAAGGGTGGAATATGTTTCATCAATTGTTTTTGTACCTCATTTTATCCTTTGCGGTGTTTTCTGCGCTGGCGGCGCCTGTGCCGACTACGCCCATCGAGCATGTGATCGTGATCGTGGGCGAGAACCGCACCTTCGATAATCTGTACGCGACCTATCGCCCGAAAAAAGGCCAGGCTGTGTGGAATCTGCTGTCGCGCGGCATCGTGCTGGAGAACGGCTTGCCGGGAAAAAACTTTAATCTGGCGACGCAGCATCTTGCACAGAACAAGGGCGAATATACGCCGACCCCGGATATCACCGGCGCCTACAGTGCGCTGCCGCAGCCTTATGCGACGGGCGCGATAGGCCAGCGCCGCGATGTGCCCGATGCGCGCTTTCCGACGAATCTGCCCAACGGGCCATTCCAGATTACCCGCTATGTAGGCTACGGTGCGCATACCGGCGATCCGATACACCGCTTCTTCCAGATGTGGCAGCAGGTAGATGGCGGCAAGAACGATTTGTTCGTGTGGACCGCGGAAACGGTGGGGGTCGGCCCCAGCAACGGAAAATCGCCGGTCGCCGCAGGCAAGACCTATCAGGGTGGAGTCGCGATGGGCTTTTACAACATGGCGGCGGGAGACGCTCCGTATTTCCGCGAGTTGGCCGACCGTTACGCGCTGGCCGACAACTATCACCAGTCCGTGATGGGCGGGACAACAGCGAACTACCTGGCGTTGACCACCGCCGATGTGGCGTTTTACACGCGCGACGGCAAGGCGGCCGCGCCCCCCGCCAAGCAGATCGAAAATCCGGATGCGCAGCCAAATACCAACAACTGGTATAGCGAAGACGGCTATGCGGGCGGCAGCTATGTGAACTGTTCCAATCCGGACAATCCCGGCGCAAAGGGTATCAACAAATTGTTGCAACAGTTGCCCTATAAGGCCTTTCGCGGCGGCAACTGCGACCCGGACACCTATTACATGGTGAACAATATGGATCCGGCGTTTACCCCTCTGGGAGAACCGCTGGCGCTGGCCGATGACAAATTTCTGCTGCCGCCGCAGATCATGCCATCGCTGGGCGACGCGTTGAGCGCGGGCGGCGTGTCCTGGAAGTGGTACAGCGGCGGGCGCAACGACGGCAAGAATGTCGATAAGGAATATTGTGCCATGTGCGACACGCAGCTGTTTTTTGCCTCGACGATGCAGGGCAGCGACAAGAGCAAGCTGCATGATTTGCAGCAGTTCTATCAGGATGCGGAAAATGGATTGCCTGCCGTGTCGATTATCGCCCCGTACGATAGCGTGTCAGGCCACCCCGGCTATGCTATGGAGACCGGCTTCGACGAGTTGCTGCGCGGCATCGTGAACAAGGTGCAGCAGAATCCCGAGCTGTGGAAAAAGACCGCGATCTTCGTCACGTTCGACGAGGGCGGCGGCTACTATGATTCGGGCTACATTCAATTCATCGATTTCTTCGGCGACGGCACGCGCGTGCCGCTGCTGGTGATTTCGCCTTATGCGAAAAAAGGTTACGTCGATCACACCTACTACGATCACGCCTCGATACTTAAATTCATAGAGCGCAACTGGGGCTTGCCGCCGCTATCGGCGCGCAGCCGCGACAACTTGCCCAACCCGCTGCATAACGCAGCCAGCCCCTATGTGCCGCTGAACCGACCGGCTATCGGCGATTTGATGAACTTGTTCCAGGAGAAGAAATGAAAAAATTAATGTGGCTGCCGTTGTGGCTGGCCGCCCTCACCGCGCAGGCGGAGCCGCAGGTCAAGTCGGTTGAATTCACGCCGACACCGTTGCCCGCCAGCGATGCAGAGCGCACCATGCCATACACCCGCTCCAGTGTCATTGTCACCTACCGCGACGGACACAAGAAGACCTTCCCGTTGTCCTATCATGTGCTGTACCGCTCCGGTGACAGGATAGGGGCGTGGCAGGCGGGCGCCATCGTCGACAAGCACGGTCAGCTGATCGCGCGTTCGGCGCAAGATGCGGCGGGAAATGCGGCGCAGGGGCCGTTCTTCTCTTATTCGCCGGACGCCAACTCGTTGTTGCAGCGCAATGGCGATTATGCCACGCTGGTGACCCATTTCGAATACCACACCGAGGCTCCCAGTGTGGTTCCGGGCATGCCGCCGTTGCAGATGTACGGGCAACTTCCCGCAGCGATCAATGCGGCCAGCGTGGTGCAGGACAGGAAAAGCGGGCTGCTCAAGGCGGTGGACTTGCACAATGTGGATGCCGCCGGAGTATATGGGATATGGACGCCCTGCGCGGCCAGCCAGACTCCCTGGGGTACACACCTGGGCGGGGAAGAATACGAGCCGAATGCACGCGAGTTCGAAATTGCACCGCTGCAGACGATGAATCTGTATTTCGGAACACCGGGCAAGACTGCGCAGCAGGGCGGCGCGAACCCGTACGATTACGGCTACAAGATGGAAGTGTCGGTACAGCCGGATGGCAAGACCGGAATCGTAAAACATCATGCGATGGGACGGATGGCGAACGAGCTGGGCGATGTGATGCCCGATCGCCGCACCGTCTACATGGGCGATGATGGTCGCGACACGGTGATGTTCATGTTTGTTGCGGACCAGGCTGGCAATCTGACTTCCGGCACGCTGTACGCCGCGATGTGGCTGCAGCAGAATGGGGATAATGCGGGCAAGGCGGCATTGAAATGGGTGCGGCTGGGCCATGCGCGCGACGAGGAAATCGTACGGCTGATACGTGGCGGCATCCGCTTCAGCGATATTTTCGAGACGGTTGCAGCCAGTGCGGTAAAGGCCAACCCGGCGCTGGACAAGGAATATCAGGCCGTGTATGTCTATGCCGGCACCGGAGTTGCCGCCAATCAGCTCGAATACCTCAAGCTCAAACCCGGCATGGAGCAGGCGGCCGCTTTCCTGGAAAGCCGGCGCTATGCCGCGCTGCTGGGAGCCACCTCCGAATTTACCAAGATGGAAGGGGTGACGCATAACCGGCAGGACAAACGCCTGTACATTGCGATGTCCTATATCGAGAAAGGCATGCTGGACAAGGCAAACGAGGACAGGCCTGCCGACCACATCGCGCTGGATGGCGACAGCAAGGATCTCGCCTGCGGCGCGGTGTACGAAGGGCTGCTGGGCGGCGCGCAGAGCGATACCGATGGAAACCGCATCGACAGCGACTGGGTGGCCTACGAGATGCACGGCATGCTGACCGGTGCACGCAAACCCTTCTGGCAGACCGCTTCCCCGCTGGATAAGTGCGACAGCGAGCGCATCGCCAATCCGGACAACTTGAAGTATTCCGAAGCGATGCGCACGCTGTTCATCGGCGAGGACAGCGGCAACCATCTGAACAATTTCGTCTGGGCCTACAGCGTGGATACGCAGCGCGCGACCCGTATATTTTCCGCACCGATAGGCGGCGAAAATACCGGATTGCAAGTGGTGGAAGACTGGAATGGGCATGGTTACCTGATGGGCAATGTCCAGCATCCCGGCGCGCGCGACGATTTGAGCGGCTATGCAGCGGGCCATGTCAGGGAGGAGCTGGCGGCCAAGGTAGACCAGCGGGGAGTGGTGGGCTATATCGGCGGCTTGCCCGGCATCCGGCGCTGAGCCGTAGGAAATAAATCGTTCATAAAAGATTCATTTGCCCGTCACAGCCTCGGGCTAGATTGGTACGGTCGAATTTCAGATTGACTCAGGAGGGAACATGAAACAGGTATCGGGATTTTCGCTTGGCATTTCGCTCGGCATCGCATCGGCCATGTTGGCTGGCTGCGGCGGGGGGGGCGCATCTACGGCAGCGGGGGCGCCAACGGCTGTGGTGCTGAAAGGGTCCAATACGGCGTATGCGTCACAAAATGGCGCAGGGCGCGAAGGCTCGCAGCATCACGAAGGCCCGAAAAATGTCATATTTTTTCTCGGTGACGGCATGGGGATGACCACGATGACCGCGGCGCGCATTTATGCGGTCGGCGAGGACGGCGACCTGACAATGGATACGCTGCCCGAAACGGCTTTCGTGAAGACCTTCTCCAACGATGCCCAGGTGACCGACAGCGCACCCTCCATGGCCGCTTACATGACCGGCGTAAAAATGAATAACGAGGTCATTTCGATGTCTCCGAACACCGTGGCAGTTCCCCCGGTTGCCGATTCGAACGGCAACCTGCTGGCGAACAATTGCGGCAGCGACAATGGCACGCCGGTTCAGACGTTGCTGGAAATCGCCAAGGAGGAAGGCATGGCGACCGGCGTGGTGACCACCACCCGTGTAACCCATGCGACACCGGCCGCAACTTATGCGCATATTTGCCACCGCGATCTGGAAAACGATATCGCAGCCGCAATGGTGCCGGGCGGGACAGGATTTAACCCTGCATTGGGCAACGGGATAGACGTGGTGCTCGGTGGCGGAAAAAGTTTCTTTACGCCCTTTGTGAATAAGGGTAAGCGTGCCGATGGCCGTGACCTGATTGCCGAAATGAAGGCGCAGGGTTATGCCTATGCCAGCAATGCAACAGAATTCAACGCCATCGATCCGGCTGCTACCGATCATTTGCTGGGTTTGTTTACTTCCAGCCATATGAGTTATGACCTCGATCGCAATCCTGCCAAGGAACCCAGCCTGGCTGAGATGACCACCAAGGCCATGGATGTGCTGGGCAAAAACAACAAGGGATATTTCCTGATGGTGGAAGGCGGGCGCATAGATCATGCATTGCATGAAACGACGGCCAAAAAAGCCTTGCAGGACACCATCGCATTCGATAATGCGATCAAGGCTGCGATAGGCAAGGCGAAGCTGACCGACCCTACGCTGGCTAATACGCTGATTGTGGTCACCGCCGACCACGACCACACGCTGGTGCTGAACGGCTATGCGAAGCGTACCGGCAAAACCACCGCTACGACTCCGGGTGTGCTGGGCGTGGTGCTGAATTATGTGACCGGCGTATCCGACAAGGATATGGACGGCATGCCATACAGCATCATCGGTTTTGGCAATGGAGAAAACCGCACGCAGGGCGCGCGCTCCAGCATGCCGGCTCTGACCGATGCAACGGTAAGCGCGAATACCTACCATCAGGAAGCGGCGATTCCTACAGCCGCCGGGAGCGAGACACACGGCGGCACCGATGTCTTCCTTGGCGCAATCGGCAAGGGTGCAGAGAATTTCTTCGGAACCATGGATAACACCAAGGTGTTCAAACTGATCCGTTCTGCGGCCGATTTGTAATCGCGAGTCACCAATCTGGAGAATCTAACATGATCAAACGCTCTCTCATTGCAGTAGTATTCGCAGCTTCTGTTGCAGCACAGGCTCACGCCGCTGGCGAAGCCAAAAATGTCATCTTCTTCCTCGGCGACGGGATGGGGCCGACCACGATTACCGCAGCGCGCATCTACAAATACAACGAAGAAGGGTTGCTGAATTTTGAGAAGCTCGAGCGCACCGCGCGCATCAAGACTTACTCGAACGATGCGCAAACTACCGATAGCGCGCCGTCGATGGCGGCGTACATGACCGGCGTCAAGGCCAATAACGAAGTGCTGGCGATGACGCCCGATACCGTGGCCGTCAGGCCAGGCAAAGACGCCAACGGCAATCTGGGGGTGAACAATTGCCTGCCAACCAATGGCAAGGCAGTGCAGACTATCCTTGAATTGGCCAAGGCTAACGGCAAGGCTGTCGGCTCCATTACCACGACCGAGCTGACGCATGCGACACCGGCAGCGACGTTCTCGCACATCTGCAACCGCGATGCGCAATACGACATTGCCGCTCAACTGGTTCCAGGCGGCGCGGGTTTCAATCCGGCACTCGGTGATGGGGTCGATGTGTTGATGGGCGGCGGACGCAATCACTTTACTCCCTTTGCGGCGACCAATCCCAAGGGGCGGGCAGACGGGCGCAATCTGCTGGCCGAGCTGGCAAGCAATGGCTATACCATTGCCGCCACCAAAGCCGACATGGCGACTGCACCGGTCAACAAAAAATTTATCGGGCTGTTTAGCAGCAAGAGCCACTTGGAGTATGAGTTGGATCGTACCGCCGTTCCTCCCAAAGGAGAGGGCGCTACCCAGCCTAGCCTGGCGGAAATGACGGGCAAGGCGATCGACATTCTTGCGCAGAATCCCAACGGCTATTTCCTGATGGTCGAAGGCGGACGCATAGACCACGCTTTGCATGGTACCAACGCCAAGCGGGTGATGGAAGACACGATCGCGTTCGATAACGCGGTGCAGGCCGCGCTGGACAAGGTCAGGGAAACCGATCCCGAGCTGGAACATACGTTGATTGTGGTTACCGCCGACCACGATCACACGATGACCTTAAACGGCTATGTCAAGCGCGGCAATCCCATTCTCGACATCAGCCGCGACGTAAAGGGCAACCCGATATTGGATGCGAACGGCAATACATCGACAACGCTGGTGTTTGGCAATGGTCCGAACCGTCCCAATGTGCGCGGCAACCTGACTAGCTCCACGGTGCTTGCGGATAACTATTTGCAGGAAACCGGGGTGCGTCTGGCGAGCGAAACGCACGGCGGCGGCGACGTAAAACTGCTGGCCACCGGCGCCGGTTCCAAGGTATTCAAGGGGACGATGGATAACACCAAGGTGTTTAGCCTGCTTAAATCTGCATACGGGTTTTAAGTTTCGCGGATAACATCGCGGCAACGCGATTTGGCATGGTCGGCGCAGGGTTTTCAGTCCTGCGCCGACTTCATTTTCATCAAGGAAATAATATGATTTTCACCACTGGACGGATCAAGCATTTATTCCTGGCTACATTATTTTTTGCAACATGTTCATATAGCGTGGCCGGTTTTTGCGCTGATGCCGCACAAACTTTTGTAACGGCGCCGGATCTGGACATGTCGATAAAATACTACAGCCGGGTGTTGACCAAGGAAGGCGTGATCCGCGAAAGCCGTTATACGGAAAAAATGCTGCGCCGCCCCGGGCATGTCTGGGTTACGCGGGTGTTGCCAAAATTGTCGGCGAACGACGAAGCGCAGGAAGAACATGAACACAAGCATTTCAACTATGTGTTGTTGCCGCGCCATGTGATCCGGGATGGCAGTGATATGCGCGTGGAGTTTGTTGATTTCCACGATAAAGCCGTGGTGAATATCGCCCCCAGCGAATATGAAAACATTAATTTTGATGGCTCCTGGGCCAATACTTTCTTCCTGATCGACCCGCAAAATGTCACTGCGTTGCCGCCTTTGTCGCAAGCTTCCCCCGCGCCAGATGCGCGCTGGTATGGGGATGAGAAAAACGGGATTTTCCAGCGCGTGCTGTGGGACGAGAAGAAAATGATTCCTCTGATAGCCGAAACGGGTGACCGTGCCGGCACGTTCTTCCGGCGTATGGAGGTCAAGCCGCAGGCTGCTTTGGCTAAACATATGCCGTGGGAAAAATTGCAAGGCTATGCGCAAAAAGAATATGCCGATTTTCTGGACTGAATTCAATAACGCTATGTCGGCTCATGCCATCGCGTTAGCCCTGCAATAAACCATTCACGGCAAATTAATTGCAATACTGAATCGCCCCGGGTTTTGAGGAGGCTCCTAATCCTGAGAGAATGGAGCCATGAACAAATCAAACAAATATTCCCCCGCAGTTAGAGAACGCGCAGTCCGCATGGTGCAGGAGCACCGCAGTGAGTATCCCTCGCGGTGGGCGGCCATTGAGTCGATTGCGCCGAAGATCGGCTGCTCGGCCCATACTTGGCTTGAATGGGTGCGCAAACATGAGATTGATACCGGCCTGCGCGACGGCGTCACCAGCGAGAAGCGCGAACGCATCAACGCTGGAATGGGTGGCTTGGTTCAACAACCACCGCCTGCTGGAACCGATAGGATACATCCCTCCCGCAGAAGCTGAGGTAAACTACTATCGGCAACTCGCCAAGGTAACCATTTCAGTGCCTTAACTTAAACCAAACAGCCTCCATGAAAATCGGGGCGATTAGGTCCATCGACGATTTCGGCATCGGCTACTCTTCGTTCGAGCAACTCGGCCGCATCCCCTTCACCGAGATGAAGCCGGATCGCAGCTTCGTCTCAAGGGGAACGCAGGATGCTTCGGCCCGCGCGATTCTGGAGAGCAGCATGGACATGGCGCGCAAGCTGGGGGCTGTCCATCGTGGCCAAAGGTGTCGAAACCGGGCAGGACTCGAATTGGTGCGCACGCTGGGATGCGACCGGGTGCAGGGATATTTGATTGCCAGGTCGATGCCGGTGGGTGACTTGCTCGCCTGGTTGCGCGATGAAAAAAGAACAGGAATATGATTATGATAGATAGGGCAGCATATAGTCGGGATGCAGGGAATCAGCCGCTCAGGATTTTGGTGGTGGACGACACCCCGGCCAATGTGGCGCTACTCCGGGCCGCTTTGAACAGGGCAGGGCACACAGTGATTGCCGCCGCCAGCGGTGAACAGGCTCTGGAGCTTTTTGTGACGGACAGACCGGATGTCGTGCTGATGGACGTGATGATGCCGGGCATCGGCGGCATCGAGGCTACGCGCCGGATGCGCGCGCTGAATATCGAGCGGTGGATACCGATCATTTTTGTCAGCGCGTTGAGTCACCGCGACGACATGGTGCGCGGCCTGGAGGCAGGCGGGGATGACTATGTGGTCAAGCCGGTGGATCTGGTTTTGCTGCTGGCGAAAATCAATGCGATGCAGCGCATCGCCATGCTGGAGCGCAGGTTGCATCAAGCGAACGGCGAGCTCCTGGCTGCGCGGGATGCTTCCGAATATGAACTGAATATGGCCAAAGAGCTGATGGCGCACATGGTGCGGGAATCTTCGCTGCCGGTGCCGGGAGTCGAGTTGTGGCTGCAACCCGCTGCCGAATTGAGCGGTGATCTGGTCATCACCCAGAAATACTGTAACGACCGCGACTATGTGCTGCTGGCCGATGCGATGGGGCACGGCTTGCCCGCCGCGCTGCCGCTGATGCCGCTGGTGCAGGTTTTTTCCACGATGACGAGTGATGGCTTCACTGTCTCGGCAATCGTGCGGGAAATGAACGCTCGTCTGAAGTCTCTGTTGCCGGTAGGGAATTTCGTGGCGGTGACGCTGTTGAGCGTTGATCGCGCCAATCGTGTTCTGGAGATATGGAACGGCGGCAATCCTGCGGCCTTGTTGCTGGATGCCGAGGGCAGCCTTATGCGGCAATTCAAATCCAGCCATCCCGCCATCGGGGTGTTGCGGGGAGATGATTTCGATGGCAGCACGGAATTGTTTCAGTGGAGCCAGCAGGGTTGGCTGATGTGCTATTCCGACGGGTTGTCCGATGTCAGGAATGCGCAGGGTGAAGAGTTCGGCACGGAGCGCATCATGGAAGCATCACTTGGCGGTGACCCGGTTCAAGCGCTTACACAGGCCGTCACCGCTCATCTCAAAGGGTGTGCGGCACATGACGATATTTCCCTCGCCGTGATCGATCTTCAGCAAACCTGATCGTCGCGGCTCAAGGATGCCTAATGCCTGGGCGAAAATATCAGGCTGAGCACGCCGCCGGCGATGATCAGCGCCATGCCTATCCAGCCGCCCCCGCGCCAGATGCGCGCTGGTATGGGGATGAGAAAAACGGGATTTTTCAGCGGGTGTTGTGGGACGAGAAGAAAATGATCCCGCTGATAGCCGAGACGGGTGACCGTGCCGGCACGTTTTTCCGGCGTATGGAGGTCAAGCCGCAGGCTGCTTTGGCTAAACATATGCCGTGGGAAAAATTGCAAGGCTATGCGCAAAAAGAATATGCCGACTTTCTGGACTGAATTTATTAACGCGGCATCGGCTCATACATCCAACGTCTGTCTGCAACAAACAATTCACGGCAAATTAATTGCATTGCAATACTCGTTACTTACCATGGCCTGAGAGTGTGGCACGGTCGCTGCACTCATTAACCTGATAAGGAGTATCAAAATGAACGACAAAAACAACATCGTTTCTAACGCAGATGCAACCCAGTTAGATGTCGAATTTTATACGTCTCTTGGGTGGTTGTCGGCACTCTCTGTGTCGATAGCAGGTTTTATTTGCAACGTTTAATGGTGGCTTAAGGTAGAAGAGGCCAGGGGGATAGTCGCCCTTGGCCGTTTGGGCTGCTCATCTCCCGTTCGGGAGTTGTAATGTATCGTGCGATATGCGGGTAATCGGTCTGCCGGGTTGAGGGGTGACATTTATCGCTCCAATGGGTGCTATTAAAAAGTTACTGCCGTACTTCGTGTTCAATTTCTTCTGCGCTGACATGGCGCACATCGCGCCCCTTGACCATGAAGACCACATATTCGGACATATTCTTGGCGTGGTCGCCTATGCGTTCAATGGCCTTCGCGACAAATAGGACATCCAGCGCATTGCTAATCGTCCGTGGATCTTCCATCATGAATGTGACGAGATAACGCATCACAGCGCGGAATTCCTCGTCCACCAGCTCATCTTCGCGCACGATCTGTGCAACAGCGGAAATGTCCAGATTGGCAAAAGCGTCCAGCGATTGGCGTAGCATATCCAACGTCAAATCCGCAGCATATTTTATTCTATCGAAACGCGGCAGGGTAAGGCTTTTTTTCTGGGCAAGATTCCTGGCTGTGATGGCAATTCTTTGCGCTTCGTCGCCGATGCGTTCGAGATCGGTAATGGTTTTGATTGCCATCGTTACCATGCGCAAATCACCTGCGGTTGGCTGGCGGCAGGCGATGATGCGGGCGCAACTCTCATCTATGGCTACTTCCAGCGCATTGATGCGGTGGTCATCGGCAATAATGCGCTCGATAGAAACAATATCGCTGCTGCCGAGCGCGCCAATCGCAAGCCGGATTTGTGAGCAAACCAACTCGCCCATCACCAAGACGCGTTCACGTATGGATTCGAGTTCTGCGTCATATTGCTTTGAAGTGTGTTCGCTAAAATCCATGCTGCAATATCCTATCTGCTGATATTTTGCGATTCTACCCGTGCGGTGTGACATTTTTGTTGCCGGAGAATCTGTGAACAACACGGGCGTCAGAACATGTTGATAAACCCGTTTTACATATTTTTGCGGCCATGGTTTAATAGCCGAAATTAATTTCATAATTGTTTAACAATGGAAACATAATATGATGAAACCGGCTCAAGTGGTAAAGGCATTGTCCGCGTTGGCGCAACCCACGCGCCTGGCGGTCTATCGTTTACTGGTGGAGCGCGGGCCTGATGGGGTGGCGGCGGGGCAGATAGCGGAGAAGTTGAAAGTATCCCCGGCGACGCTGTCGTTTCATTTCAAGACGCTCAGTCATGCCGGGCTGATCGAGAGCCGACAGGATGGGCGCTTCATCTACTATGCCGCGAATTTCGCGGTGATGAATGGCATCGTGGCGTATTTGACGGAAAACTGTTGTGGCGGGGACCGGGCTGGCTGCGCAGTGCCGGTAAAGAAGAAGTGTTGATAACGTATATGAGGATGGTGAGATGAGCGAAAAGCAATATCAGGTGCTGGTGCTGTGTACCGGCAATTCCGCGCGCAGCATTTTGGGCGAGGTGCTATTCAACGTGCTGGGCAAAGGAAAATTCAAAGCCTACAGCGCTGGCAGCAAGCCTGCCGGGCGGGTCAATCCGGGCGCATTGGAATGGCTGCAGCAGCAGGGGCATGGCATAACCGGGCTGCGCAGCAAGAGTTGGGACGAGTTCGCAGCCCCAGGCGCGCCGGAGTTCGATTTCATCTTTACCGTGTGCGATAACGCGGCTGGAGAGGTGTGCCCGATCTGGCCGGGTCATCCTGCCACCGCGCATTGGGGCATCCCAGATCCGGCGCATGTCGAAGGCGATGAGGCCAGGCGCGCCGCGTTCAGGAAGGCCGCAGAGCAACTGGCGAGGCGCATCCAGTTGTTCATGAGTCTGCCCATCGAAAAATTGGACAAGCTCGCGCTGCAGGAAAAGCTTGCCGAAATCGGCCAAATCCAGGACTGAAGAAATGGCGATGAATAATACGCAAGAGTTGGAATATTCAGCACCTTCTATATTTACCGAACAGGTCGCCGAGTTGGTCGCCATCGCCGCAGCCATCGCCTGCAATTGCGAACCTTGCTTCAAATACCATTACGATCAGGCTCGCAAGCTTGGTGTTAGCGATATGGATATGCGCTATGCCGTCGATCTTGCACAAAAAGTCAAGGATACTCCTGCGCGTGCCGTGCTGAATCTTGCGGAGCGTTATCTTGGCCCTGCAACCACAGCAACCAAGGCTATGGCCAGTTCATGTTGTGCAATTGCTCCAGCTGCAACACAGCCGAACTCGGCTTGCGGTGAGCGGGCAACCCATACATGATCCTGTAAAGTTCAATTAAGGGAGTCCGGATGAATTTGTTTGAACGTTACCTGACCGTATGGGTCGGGCTGTGTATTGTCGTTGGCGTATTGCTCGGGCAACTCATGCCCGACGTATTCCGGGTCATCGCAGGCCTGGAAATCGCCAAGGTGAATATCCCGGTGGGCATACTGGTGTGGGTGATGATCATCCCGATGCTGATGAAGATCGACTTCGGCGCGCTGCATCAGGTAAAGCAGCATAGCCGCGGGATCGGGGTCACGCTATTCGTCAACTGGGCGGTTAAACCGTTTTCTATGGCCTTCCTCGGCTGGCTGTTCATCCGCCATGTGTTCGCGGCATACCTTCCGCAGGAGCAGATCGACAGTTATATCGCCGGACTTATTTTGCTGGCTGCCGCACCTTGCACCGCGATGGTGTTCGTGTGGAGCAATCTGGTAAAGGGCGATCCGTATTTCACGCTGTCGCAAGTGGCGCTCAACGACACCATCATGATTTTCGCCTTTGCGCCGTTGGTGGGGTTGCTGCTCGGTATCGCCAGCATCGCCGTGCCGTGGGACACGCTGCTGGTCTCGGTGGTGTTCTACATCGTGATTCCGGTCATCATCTCGCAACTGCTGCGCCGACTATTGCTGACCAAGGGCGAGGCCGTATTCGGGCGGGCGATGGAAAAATTTTCGCCGATAGCGATGGGTGCGCTGCTGCTGACGCTGGTGCTGCTGTTCGCGTTGCAGGGCAATGCCATCGTCGCGCAACCGCTGGTGATCGCGATGCTCGCGGTGCCGATATTGATCCAGGTGTTGTTCAATGCAGGGTTGGCGTATGGGCTGAACCGCCGCCTGGGTGTGGCGCATTGCGTCGCCGCACCGTCGGCATTGATAGGTGCTAGCAATTTCTTCGAGCTGGCAGTGGCCACCGCTATCAGCCTGTTCGGTTTCCAGTCCGGTGCGGCACTCGCTACCGTGGTCGGCGTGCTGGTCGAAGTGCCGGTGATGTTGCTGGTGGTGCAAGTGGCTAATGCCACTCAAGGCTGGTATGAGCCAGGCAAGCATCATGGTTAAAGTGATCGTTGAAATAGCCCACGCGCCTGCTAACGCATATCGTTTGTAACGGGTTTTGTACAAAAGCGCTATTTTTCTGATACAGAAAACATTAACTATGGAGGCTTACCCATCGAAATAATTTGCTTGCATCGATATAGCGATCAAGAAACGCTGAGCATCATAATTGATGGGCAGTGCTGAACATCGGATGCGGTGGCGAACTTGAATGCCCGTAGAGCATGTGGATCATTGTCGGGTTTGGGAGTATGGTATTTTGAACATGAGAGAAATAATTTCAGACCTGTGCACAATGTACAATTTCGTACCGAAGATTTGCGCTTTTTAAAAAATGCCTATGAAATGGTTGCCATGCTATCTATTTTGATTGTTGATGACGATGTGCAAATTCGCCAGCTATTGCGCGATTATTTGTCGGAGTTCGGGATGTCTGTTGTTGCCGTTGCTGACGGAAAAGCCATGGCCGAAGCGCTGGAAAAGGGTTCTTTCGATCTGGTCATACTGGACTTGATGCTGCCCGGTGAGGACGGTCTCACGCTGTGCCGCAACCTGCGAGCGCAATCGGACATTCCTATCCTGATGCTTACGGCGCGCGGTGAGGCGATGGATCGTGTGGTCGGATTGAGGTCGGGGCCGATGATTATATTGTGAAGCCTTTTGAACCGCGTGAACTGGTGGCACGGATTCAGACGATATTGCGCAGGGCGCGTGGTGGGGGCAACGGCGCTCAGGAAAAAAATGAGGCGGTATTCATGGGGTGGCGGTTGAATTTTATTTTGCGCCAGTTGGTTTCTCCGGAAGAACTGGTCATCCCGCTTTCCAATGCGGAATTTCGTTTGCTGGCCGTGTTTATCGAGCATCCCAATCGGGCGCTGACGCGTGAGTACCTTCTGGATGCGACGCAAGGTCGCGACATGGATGTGTTCGACCGTAGCATAGACATCCTGGTTTCCCGTTTGCGCCAAAAATTGAACGACGACCCCCGCACGCCATCTATGATTAAAACCATCCGCGGCGAAGGATATTTATTTGATGCGAAAGTGTCGCGATGAAAAGTCTGGTTCCTGACACACTGTTCCTGCGATTGTTTTTACTCTTGTTCTGCATACTTTCGGTCAGTTTTTTTGCGGGTAGGGAAATATTCATTACCCTGGGATTGGAGCATACGAATGCTGTTCCGCGCCAGTTCAACCCGTTCAGGCTGAATATCTTCCTGATTCGTTTTTTTGCCGTCGCGGTGACTGCATGGATCGCGGCGATTTGGCTGTCGAAGCCGATCAAACACTTGGCGCAGGCGGCAGATCAGCTGGGAAAGAATTTGAATAGTCCCCCGATAGACGAGACCTCCGGCCCTTCAGAAGTGCGGCAGGCATCCAAGGTATTCAACCAGATGCAGGCGCGCGTCCAGCAACAGCTGGAAGAGCGCAATCGTTTTCTGGCGGCCGTCTCACATGATTTGCGCACGCCGCTTACCCGCCTGAGGTTGCGTGCCGAAAAGATTGGTACTCAGGAACTGAAATCCGCTGTCCGGGAAGACATCAATGAGATGACCAGCATTATCGATACGACGCTCGAATACTTGCGGGGTGATCAACAGCCGGAGGCAACTTGCCTGCTTGATATTGTGGCGCTCGTGGATTCTCTGGCCCAAGACGCCAGGGAAAACGGCAAAGATATTTCGGTTTCCGGTAATGCGCACCCTGTAAAGCTTCAGCCGCTTGCGATACGACGCTGCCTGAATAACCTGATTGAGAACGCATTTCGTTACGGTGAAAGGGCAACCATTGTTATCGGTGAAACCGAGAGCGAAGTTGTCATTGCCATCCATGATGCGGGGCCGGGAATACCGGAAGATAAATTGGAGGCGGTCTTCGCGCCTTTTTACCGGCTGGAAGCCTCGCGCAGCCGGCACACCGGCGGAGTTGGCCTGGGGCTTGCCATTGCCAGGGATATGGCGGTGAAGCAAGGTGGAAACATCACGTTGAAAAATTCTCCGCAAGGCGGACTGATTGCTACGCTGATTTTGCCGAAGCGACCATAAGCCGCAGCCGGGTATTGCACTGAAAGAGCGAGGGGTGGCTTTCAATTCGAAGCGAGCTATATCTCGTCGCAATATAAAACCGATAGCAAAAATATTGTGTTTAATACAAAGCGGACACAATGTGGCGACCTCGTCGCATTAAACTTCCCAAGTAGCTTCTTCATATTGGCCGCCTCGCAATGAGCGACAGGCCAAACATCGGAGATGTTTTTAAAAAATTACTCGGGAATTTTTATGAATCTGCGTACAGCGGAATTTTGTATGGTTTTTTTATTGCTGGATACACTTGCAGGATGTGGCGGAAGTGGAGGAGGGGCTGCAGCACCCGCCCCGGTTTCTTCAACGCTAGTCTTTTCTTTGCAGAGCGCGTCTTAGATTTTACCCAGCCGGCCAGCCTCATCATGCGTCAAATCCGCGCGTTCGGAGACATAGAATGCAAGGCGACGATCAATGAAACAACCATATTCATTCATCGTGCAAAAGGTTGGGTCGAGCCACATTCAGCACGCCACGGATCGGTGGTGCATTCGAGCAACCTTGAAATGGTCGTCGCTGCGGCCGACGGATTCATTGCCATCACCGAATGGGGCTTCAATGCTCCGGGCTCGATTATCTTGAATGCCAGGCAGTAAACATGGCGGCCCATAGAGTGTCGTTGCCGAGGTGGGGTTGCCGCCCTTGAACTGGCGGTGCAGCAGCGCTGCACAGATATATTTGTGGCTGATTGAGCACGATACAGCGCGTTAGAGTGGATAGGGCCATCCACTTGTAGAAAATTCCGGGCGGCCTTCTGGGCTGGATTTTTTGTTTATGGCGGAGCGCCAATATTTCACATACTCTTGAGCCACTTTGCGCCAGCCACGTTCAAATTCCGGCATCTGTTCGGTACGACTCAATTGACGATCAAGCGCATTGACCCATGCACTGATTGGTGCATTATGCGGCAGTATTGTGCCCGATGCCGGTGTGACATGTACGCTGGCGCCGCATGCATCGGAAATGACCACGGGCAGTTTTGCGGCCATCGCCTCGCTGATGACCATGCCATAGGGCTCGGCCTTTGCCGGATGCAATAGCACGTCGAATTCGGCATAATCAGCCTGATCACGCCATCCTTTCAGGATATAACCATCCGGCCAGTCCGCAAACAAATGATGTATCTTGCTGCTGTCGGGCCCGATTACGACCAGTTTTAAATTGGGGCGGGTCAGACGTAATTGTTTGACGGCGGCCACTGCAATCTGTAATCCCTTGCGTTTCCATTCCTTGCCGACGAAAGCGATGACCCCGCCATCGGTGGGCACCTGGTGCGATGTGCGCGGCATCCCTGTCGCTACTCCCGGCATGACAGGTGCGGTCAACTTGTAAGCCAGTTCAGGATAATAATGCTCCAGTTGTTGTTTAATAAACGGTGAGTTAGGCACGATGTGGCTGGCTTTGGAAAGCTCGCGCCGCTCCAAAAATAATTGCATCACGACACGCAACGAAATCAATTTCCACCAAGGTTTTTCGAAAACTGTGGCAAACGGCGAGCAATGAAAAGTAGTGATGTCGTGCGAACTGATGCGTTCGTGACTGTGAATCAGGCTTTCGGGCTGGGGGTTGGCTGTTAACCAGCGGGAGACATGCCGATCAAAGCGAAGCGCAGCCAGCCAATGGGGGCGCTGTGCAACTTCCCCCAGTTCATGCACGGTGATGCCAGGGGGTTTTTCAACATGGCAACGCTCACAAATCACCGTGATACGGTAGCCCAGTTTCTGGAGTTGTAACGTTAATTCCCAGACGTAGCGCTCCATGCCGCCTACCGGCCCATAGCGTCGCACCACATGGATCAGATGCAATTTGTTCTTTGTCACATCGGATATTTTTGCTGTGAGTGGAAAAAATTGGTCACGCATGGATCATTTCCTTTGTGCTGGGATGATGCTTTCCACGATACAAGCGCTAATTTTCTGGAGCGGCATTAAAAGGTAATTTTTAATCAGATAACCAAGATGACATGATTAGCTTGGGGTGTATCTGTAAGATGTCTTTTTTGTATCAAGCGAGATACAAATGAGTGTTTCGCCAACGGCAATCAAGGCAGTTAAAAATAGTTGGTGAGCAATGCAGGAAAAAGTTATGGGAGAGCGTCATCGTTGGGAGGCAAAAATATTTCGCAAATAATCGAAAAACTTTGAGGAGTTTGATGCTTTATTTTGTAAAATTTATGTCACGGTAATCGGTTATAAGTAATTCGATTTTCGGGAAAGTTTGACATATCAAAAAGTTACGATAATCCCGTTCGTAATGTTTGCTACCTTTTTGATACAAAACGAATGCGGCGATTTTTCCCTTATTCCCGCTTGAAATTTTCTGGTATTCTGATGCACATGTTTGCGTATGGGGTAAAGTTGCTAACCGCAACTGGGTTCTTAGATTGCGCATCACCATTTTAAAAGGAGAAATCATGAGCTCTATCGGTAGCATTTCCGGTTCAAGTAGCCTGTCTTATTTGCAGCCTGTAACGAACGCGGCTCAAGCGGTCAGAGGGGGTGATTCTGATGGTGATAGCGATGGCAGCAGCGGTACCGGTAAAATAGGCCGGTCGAATTTCATGAACGCCATTGAGCAGGCTCTGGGACAGACCTTATCCGGCAGTTCGGCAACATCGGTCCCTGCCTCGGCTCCAGCCCCGGCATCGGCTCCCGCTCCGGCAACCAATGCAACTTCATCTGCAAATTCCGCACAGGATCCGCAAGCTGCATTGCAGGGTTTTTTGCAAAGTCTGTTTGCGGCGTTGCATCAATCAGGGCAAGCTGCCGGAGCTACGGCGGCAAGTGGCGATTCGGATCGGGATGAAGGCAGCTCATCCGTATCGGCGGCGGGCGATCGTGGGCGTGGCAGTTCCAATCTGACATCAGGAATCCAGGATTTGCTGAAGCAACTTTCTTCAAACAGTCAGAGTACGCTGGCCACGGGTTCGAGTGGCGGTGCTGACGCGCTCGGCAATTTGAGTTCCAGCTTTCAGAATCTAATTGATGTGTTAAACGGATCACAAGGACAAGGGGCTACTGCTGGAAACTCTTCTGTTCTCCTGCAATCTTTTTTGCAGAGCATGCTGCAGAATTTAAACGGCGGGCAAAATATTTCAGGCGCAATGCTCAGCACTCAAGCCTGATTGCTGTTGTGTTGACAAGTACGCCGGGGAGAGATGTTGTCCCCGGCGTTTTTTTCTCTATCCGCATCTAACGGGCATAAGTGCGTATACTCTGGCGACCATTGCACGCTTTGTGACATCCCCCAATTAATTGACTACCTCCTCTTCACCTAACTACGGTAACCCACCTGGGACGGTATTTTTGGGGCTCGCCCCTTTTTTGCGTATGAGCATTGCGGGGGCAGATTTTCTGCACGTCGGCCAAGAGATGCTGGCGAAGGCTGAGCATGACTCCGGCGATGCCAACCAGCTGATGAATTTGTCCACGGTCATGTTGTGCCTCGGGCAGCGCGATCTTGGTTTGATGATTCAGGATCAAGCTTTGGAGTTGAATCGTGTTTATCATCTTGCGGCAACTGTGCAGCCTGCAAAATTTCGTTTGTTGATGTTGATGGTGCAAGGCGATTTGTCCGCCAATACGCCGCTGGATTGTTTGCTGGAAAACAGCGATATTGACCTGGACTACTACTACGTTCTCCCCAATACGCCCTTGATTGCGGCGATTCCGGAACATGATGCAGTCATTGTGTGCATCGGTGAATCTGACGAAAACCGCGACATCCTTAATTCGCTGCAGCAAGCGCTGGCCCATTGGCCGAAACCGGTCATCAACGCTCCGCAGTACATTCCGGCAACGGGGCGAGATGCAGCCAGCGTGCTGCTGCAGGACATACCCGGCTTGCTGATCCCGCTGACGCTGTACGCACCCCGCACAACGTTGCAAGACATTGCTGAGGGCCAAGCCGGGATTTCGGAATTGTTGGGGCAGTGTGATTTTCCGTTCATTGTGCGTCCTGTCGATTCGCAAGCCGGGCGCGATCTCGACAAGATTAATCGTCCCGAGGACATGGCATCTTATCTTGCCAAGGTAAATAGGGCAGAGTTCTTCCTGTCCCGGTTTGTTGATTACAGCGGAAAGGATGGGCTGTTCAGGAAAATCAGGATTGCGCTGATAGATGGAGAGGCATTTGCCTGCCATATGGCGGTTTCATCGAACTGGATGGTTCATTACGTCAATGCGAACATGTATGAAGATGCGCAAAAAAGACATGAGGAGATTTGCTTCATGGAACATTTCGCAGACTTCGCGTACCGCCATCAATCGGCTCTGGAAGTCGTTCACCAGCGCACGAAGCTCGACTATCTCTGTATCGATTGCGCAGAAACGCGGGATGGGCAGTTGCTAGTATTCGAGATTGACCATGCCATGGTTGTCCATGCGATGGATCCGGAGCATATGTTTTCCTACAAGCAGCTGCATATGCAGAAGGTTAAAAATGCCTTTCGGGATTTTCTGTTCCGCAAAGTATCGATGGGCAGCCATGATGCAGTCCAATGCGCGCCATGACTAGGTATCCGCAGATGAAACCACTAAATAGCCTGAACTTTTCCGGTGGGCCGGGCGCCTTGCCGGAAAGTGTGTTGCAGCAGGCGCAAGAATCTATTATCGAGGTTCCTGAAGTCGGCTTGTCGGTACTGGGTATCAGCCATCGTTCGGACTGGTTTGCCGCCGTGGTCACCGAACTGGAAAATAATTTCAGAATATTGCTGGGACTATCCAGGGACTATCACGTATTGTTTTTGCAGGGCGGCGCAACGCAACAATTTTCGATGGTGCCGATGACTTTGCTGCGGGGCAAGACGTCGCCTGCTGAATATTTGCACACGGGCTATTGGAGCGGCAAGGCGCTTGCGGAAGCGAGACGGGAAGGCCAGGTGCGTGTGGTATGGAGTGGCGAGTCAAGCGGTTTCCGGCGCTTACCCGACGACGCCGAGCTTTCTTTCTCGCCGGATGCACCTTACCTGCACTATATTTCCAACGAAACAGTGGAAGGCCTGCAGTTTCATCGGGTCTTGGGGCGGGACGATGTCCCGCGTGTCTGCGACATGTCATCGGATTTTCTGTCAGGGCCATGCAAAGCCGAGCGGTACTCGCTGATCTACGCCCATGCCCAAAAAAATATCGGCCCGGCTGGGGTGACCATAGTCCTGCTGCGCGATGAGTTGCTGCAGGATGTTCCTGTCGGCCTTCCGGGTTTTCTGGATTACCGCAATCATATTCAGGCGCATTCCAACTTCAACACTCCGCCGGTTTTTTCAATTTATGTCATTCTGTTAATTACGCGCTGGTTGATTAACGACATCGGTGGTTTGACAAGTATGGCGCGGATAAACCGCATCAAGGCTGACTTGCTGTATGGCCTGTTGGATGGCAGCGATGGTTTTTATCGCGGCAGAGCTCAACGCTCAGACAGGTCCATGATGAATGTGGTATTTGGCCTGAAGACCCCGGAAATGGAAAAACAGTTTCTTGCCGAGACGCAGGCGGCGGGATTTTCCGGCTTGTCCGGTCATCGCGCTATTGGCGGCATGCGGGCTTCCATTTACAATGGCCTGACAGGCTATGCAGTTGAGAAGCTGGTGGCTTTTATGGAAGATTTTCAGCGTCACCACGCTAAAAAATAAACTTCTGGAAATAACTTACCAATCCCGCCCACATTTATTTGTTCATTAAAATGAAACGATTCTTCGCACGCCTCATCGTAATATTCGGTTTTATGTTCCTGGCGGGTTGCCACGGAAGCGGCTCTTCTGCGCCTGCTCCAACCAATGTCCATGTGATCGCAGGGGATACCAGCGTCACCGTTTCATGGGACATGTTGCCCGGGGTTGAGTATTGGACATTTCAAGCGGCTGGAACCAGTATTTCTCCGGAAGGCTGTATCACTATGCCTGAGTGTAAAATCAAGGCAAATGCAGTTTCTCCCGTAGTTTTGACTGGTTTGACCAACGGCACAACGTATTCTTTTACGGTTAACGGAAGAATAAGCGGCGGTAAAGGCGGGTCTGGTTCACCGTCAGTTTTTGCCACCCCCAGGCTGGCTGGTGCAACGTGGAGCGTGGGAACCTCTCTGGGAACAAACGCTTTAAATGGCGTGGCTTATGGGAGCGTTTTCGTCGCGGCCGGAACCAATGGTACGTTGTTTTCGAGTGTCGATGGAATAAGCTGGACGCCATTGAACAATCCTGTCCCTGCGTACAATCTCAATGCGATCACTTATTCCGGCGGGAAATATCTGGCGGTGGGGGCGAGCGGTGTAATTTTGTCCAGTACGGACACGGTCACCTGGACGCAGCAAGCGAGCGGCGTCACGAATAAAGATCTGTATGCCGTGACAGGTAACGGCGCGAGTGGATTTGTCGCGACCGGAGCCGCCGGCACAATCCTGACCAGTGGTGACGGTTTAACCTGGACTGCGGCAGTCTCCAACACATCGAATCCGCTGTATGGAATAACTTACGGGAATGGGCGATATGTGGCAGTTGGTGCGGCTACAGCCGGTGTAGCCGGGACGTTGCTCACCAGCACCGATGGGATGGTCTGGGCCGCCATTCCTGCTATGCCTGCTGTGGATATGAAGGGCGTCGCATACGGAGTTCCCCAGCTGGCATTCGGATACACCGCACAAACGCTGCCTGCAGCGACATTTGTCGCACTGGGGGCCAACGGCACATTGCTAACCAGCCCTGACGGAATTAACTGGGCGGCACGAACTTCGATTTCAGCCACGATGATCAATGCGGTTACATTTGGACGCCAGTTTGTCGCGGTCGATAATGTCGGAGGCATTTTCGTCAGCGCTGACGGAGTGAACTGGAGTCCAGCTTCTCCATCGTCGACATCCCCTCTCTATGCCGTCACGCATGGCCTGTACGACTACGTTGCGGTCGGCGCCAGCGGGATGAGCATGCACGCTATGTGAGTCAGTGATTATTTTTTAGGTATAAGATATCCCAGGCTATCCAGCAACGGCCCCAGGAATTTTTCGTAGTGGCGCCAGCGCTCCACCGATGATTGGTAAATTGGCTGGCGTACTTGCACTGTGCTGGCGGTGCGGATAGGGCGCTTGCTTTTGTGAAAAGCCAGGCAGGCATCATTCCATTCAAGCCCGCAATACTCCAGCATGCGGCGTGTCTGTGATTCCGTCTGCGCGACCAAGTCTTCATAGTCGACTTCGAGAAATGCCTCGGCAGGCAGCACCTTACGCCAATGTTCCATCAAACGTGAGTATTCGACATAATACTGTCCCAACTCCGCTAGATCATAGGCATATTCGTGCGCGCCGTTGAACAGTTTGGTAAAGCACGACAAGCAAGTGTCTATAGGATCGCGTTTGACGTGGATGATTTTCGCGTTGGGCAGCATCAGATGGATCAGTCCCACCGCAAAGAAATTCTCGGGCATCTTGTCGGTGATGTGTTGAGCGGTGAATGCGCGCGGTTTCAGTCCGGCGACATACTGCTCACCCCATGTATCGAGAGTAGCTTGATCGAGAGAACGCAGATTGTCTGGAAAGGCAATTTGAACTGCCGAATTGGTGGTATTTTGCCTTGTTATGCTCATCAGATCGGGCAATTCTCCCGCGCCATATACAGCGGGGTGGCTGGCGATGATCTGCTCGACCAATGTGGTGCCGGAGCGCGGCATACCCAGAATAAAAATCGGCAAGTCGGAAGGGTCGCCCGCGCCGCGTAGCCGTTCTATCGTGTGTTTATCGAAAATTTCGATGAGTTTGGAAAATTGTTCTGCGCTACGATCCGAGGCGTAGTTTAGCGTGGTGCGTTTGAGCTTGCAGCCTGCCTGGAAATGAGGGAACGCCTGAGCATAATCTTCGTTTTGTTCAAAACATATACCCAAGGCAAAATGAAGATAGATCATTTCCCGGGTCGACAGGGTCACGGTATGATTTTGTACAGCCTTGGCTATCTCGATTAATGCGGCAAAATTTTCGTCTTGTGTATTCTCTTGGCGGGAGAAACTAAGGCTATAACGGACCGCCATGCTGCTGGGCTTGATTAGCAATGCCTGCCGGTAAAGTTTTTCTGCCTTCTCCGCGTCTCCGTTTTCGAGATGCAAGTCCCCAAGGCCGTGCAATGCTTCAACGCTCTTGGGATTGATGGTTAGCGCGCGACCATAGCATGCCTCTGCCTCGTTGAGCTGCCCCAGCACCTTGAAGACGATGCCCAGGTTGCAATAGGCTTCCGGATAGTTAGGATTGATCCGCAATGCTTGTTGGCAACTGATTGTCGCCAGATCCAGCATGCCTAGTTCGTAGAGCAATGCACCTAAGTTATTGTACGCTTCGGCATCATTGCTTAGCAGCTCTGCGGCTTTTTGCATGGGCGTCAGCGCAGCTGCACTATGGCCCAGCTGTTTGAGCGCAACCCCCAACGCTTTCCAGCCAAATCCAGACGAGGGCGCGCGTTTCGTTATTGTATGGGCAAGTGTGGCGGCTTCGGTATATCGTTCTGCCGCAAATAATGCGGCCAGCTTGCTGATTTCTTGCTGGGCCAAGATTCCGGCTGATTTCCTTGCGTATTTAGGCGATCTGACGGGTTTTTTTGGGGAAATGCGTTTGTTGCACGACGATGCGGTTGGTGCAGCTAGTTTTGTGATGTTGGATTTCAACTGATTCTCCGGAAAATCCCGGTATACAAATGTACCGTTCGATGACAATCAAACCTGCGATTATTATGGCTCTTAAATGTATTTGTAAGTAGGGCTATTTTGTCAGTAGTGTCCGGTTAACTTACAAAATGCCGAGCCAAGATTGTGTATTGGCGCGGCTTACAAAGCGATTTATTTTGGTGCCGATTTGAAATCAGTTTTCGTCTATTCAGGTTCAAGTAACGTCCAGGGATTGAATTCTC
>JACPYR010000040.1 GCA_016195965.1 Nitrosomonadales bacterium
GAACACGCATATTTTCAATTTAGTCAGGTTTATGTAAGAAAGAGGGATTAGCATCCAAACTACAGTATTTTTTCATATGGCGCTTCAATTGTAAAAAGGAGATTATCATGCAAACACGAGCAACCCAGCCAACTGATGCCAGTGTACCGTTTCTGCCCATGACCACCCATGATATCGAGTCATTGACTAACGCGATCCTGATAGCTTCGCAGTCTTTATCCGAAATAACCAGTCGTCCGGACATGCATAACAACGCGGCAACACGGGAACTGGTGCAACTTCTCCGTTGCTCGGCCTTGAGCATAGCCCCGTTCATCAACGAACTGGTCACAATCGGAAAACGCCAGGCAAACAGCGAAAACGTCAACCTGCGGGCAGTATATAACCTTCAGGAAGAGTTGGAGTATCTTCGGGATACTTTTGCATATGAAGCCCTGGCAAAAAGTATCGACATTTCCATCTCGGTGTCAGATGATGTGCCGGTGATATTTTGCGACATCAATAGCCTGCGCATCCACACGCTCAACAATATCCTGTCCAATGCGCTGCAACACACGCCAGCCGGAGGACAAATCGCTATCCGCGCAAAATGCAAAGATAGCCAGACTCTGGAGATAACTATCTCCGATACGGGTGCAGGCCTCCCGGCCAGTGAAAGAGAGCGGGTATTCCGCAAACACTTGAAACTGGATCCGTTCCGCAACTCCTCCAGCGGCATGGGGTTATACAATGCGCAGCAGTGTGTTCAGGCACATAACGGCAAGATCAGCCTGGTTGATGAACCGGATTTTTCCGGCGCAACATTCAAGATAGAAATTCCCTTGCATGCGGGATGCATCCAGCCAGTCACGGCAAAATCATCCGCCAATGAGGCTGTGGCCTTTTAAGGCTGCTTACGAACGATCCGGCTCTACCGGATACTCTTTCAGATAGGCCCTGATCGAGAGTATCACCTTCGATAATTCCTCATCCATACCCGCGAGCAATTGCGGGTATTTTCTTGACTCGCCCGCAGCGATGGCCTCCTCCAGTTGCTTGGCATACACTGACAAAATTTGAGCCCCCACGGTGGCGGCAGCTCCTTTCAGCGTATGAGCCGCACGTTCTGCCACTTCGAAATTCATTGCGTCGAGTTCATCGCCGATCAACCGCACCACCTGCCCATAACTGGGCTCAAACTTGCCGAGCATACTCAGAAAGATATCTTGACCTCCCACGCGCGCGATGGCCACATTAGGATCGAAAGACCGATACTCGGCAGTCGAGATATCCTGTTGCACGGGTGGCTGCATTTCGTGACCGGCACAGCAGCGGATCAGGGTATCGTATAACGCTTCATAATGTATCGGCTTGGAAATGTATTCGTTCATGCCTTCAGCCATATAGCGCTCACGATCCCCCTTCATCGCATGAGCCGTCATCGCAATGATGGGCAATTGGTTGATCGGGAAAATTTCCCTGATATGGCGTGTCGCTTCCACACCATCCATCTCGGACATCTGAATATCCATCAGTACGGCATCAAAACGCGTGAGACGCACGGCCTTGAGTGCTTCCAGCCCATTGCCCGCAATGCTGACCCTCACCCCGGCTCGGGTCAACAAAGTTTTTGCCAGAAGCTGGTTAAATTGATTATCCTCGACCAGCAAGACATGCATTCCGGACAAGTCCGGAATGGTCAAAGTGCCCTGCAGCGCCACCGAAGGCACTTTTTTGCGGTCCGCATCAGCCGAGTTGAGCGCAGCTAGCAGACCGAAGGCCGTGACTGGTTTATTGACCAGCACATCCAACAGTTTCCGGCTCTCCGATGCCGAAAAGTTTCCGGCTTGCCTGTGCCCGCAGAAACAAATGATGCGGGGGCGACGCAACAAGGGCAACTCCAATTTAATGCGTCGGGCTATCTGCAATACGCTTTCTCCAGGCATATCCCCATTCAACGCCACCAGGTCAAACGGATGACCCGCTTCACTGGCATTCTGGATGATGACCATCCCCTGAGTGCTGCCCGAAACCGCCAGCACCTCTGCACCAAATGATATGAAATATGCCTCCATCAAACGAAGCTCGCTGTCGCTGCCGCCCATCAACAATACTTTGAGTTTATTTAAACCTGCTGTGGCAGGCTCCTCGTCAGGCAAACTGGTGAAAGGAAGCTCGAATGAAAACAGGCTCCCTTTGCCAAGCTCGCTCTGCACGCCTATCCGTCCCCCCATCAATTCGACCAGGCGCTTGGATATTGCCAGCCCCAACCCCGTTCCGCCGTACCTGCGCGTAGTAGAGAGATCGGCTTGTGAGAAGGATTGAAACAGCCTGCTTATTTGTTCATCCGAAATACCAATGCCGGTATCTCTCACCAGAAAACGCAACACAACCTGATCGTCAACCAGATGTGCCACTTCAACTTTAATCTCGACCAGACCCGCATCGGTAAACTTGACCGCGTTGCCGACCAGATTGCTCAACACTTGCCCCAGGCGCAGCGCGTCGCCCTGCAAAGACTGGGGTATAGTTATCCCATTGTCGATCAGAAACAGCAGATGCTTCCCTTCGGCACGCAGGCTAAAATTGAAAGCTACGCTCCCCAGCACATCATCAAGATTGAAAGCTATTTTTTCAATCTCCATCTTGCCCGAGTCGATCTTGGAATAATCCAGGGTGTCATTGATGATATCCATCAGCAAGCTCGATGAATAATAGACCTTCTCCAGATAATCGCGTTGAATGTCGGTCAGTTCTGTTTGCAAACACAGATGCACGAAACCGATTATCGAATTCATCGGGGTGCGTATCTCATGGCTCATGTTAGCGAGAAATTCGCCCTTGGCTTGGTTAGCCGCGTCCGCCTCTTGTTTGGCGACGATCAATTCCTGGCGGCTCTGCACCCGCCTCGATATGTCGCGCACCATACAGGTGTATAAATGCTGATGGCCCAACTGCATCTCGCTCACCAGCAATTCCAGCGGGAAAGTGCTGCCATCCTTGCGTCGCCCGTCGATATCTTGAGCGCCACTGCCAAACAGTGAATCACGGCTGGAGTGCAACGACAATAGCTGCCCTGCCGCCAGCTCCTGGGCAATCTTGGGGATCAGCATGCCGATGTTTTTTCCGGTAACCTCTTCGCTGGTATAGCCGAATACCCGCTCTGCATTGGCCGCGAACTCATCAATAACGCCTGCGGTATCGAAGGTGATAATCCCATCCGCGACGATATTCAGGATCGCATATCTGCGCGCTTCAACGTCGCGCGTGACCATCTGTGTGGCATGCTCCTTTTCAGCCTCAGCCAGGTCTCTCTGCGCCTTTAATTGGGACACCCGCATTTTGGCGAAATACCAGGACCCCAGCAGCACCACCAGAAACAGCACCGCCGATTCGACGGTCGTAGTCCGCAATATCCGGGAATGAATGCCCAGCACCTGATCTTTTGGAAAATGCGCAACGATCTTCCAGTAATATTGATCTATATTATTGTTGATTCTGAGCGGTACGGCGCTATCCGCTGTCTTGCTATTGCCCGCCCTCAAGGGATAAACGGTTTCAAAACTCCACAACCCATCACCATCTTCAAACTGTCCACTCCCGGATGCAGATATTTTCTCCCAAGCGGCTGGATACTTGGCAGACATTGTCACAGGTCGGTTGAACACAAATCCCCACTCATCTTCAGGATGATTGCTTTTCAACCAGTAACCGTCCTGATTCAGCAACATGGACTCGAGTCTGGTGGGTGTCAGATCCGAATTGACCCGAGTCAACAGATCACGCTCATCCAGGCTAACCACCAGCACGCCACGACGGCGCTGCCGAGCATCAAAAACCGGGGTAGCAATTCGAATGACCGGCAGGTAGGGCTGATGGATTTTCCCTTGCTCGACATCCAGATCCATCGGCGATATGTACACCTCGTTGGCATGCAATTTCATCGCTTCCTGAAAGTAATTGCGATCCCGCTTATTCTCCAGCTCTTTTTTGTCCGCCCGGCGAATCTGCCCATCCAGGTTCCGGATGACCAATAACTCCATGCCGCTCTCATCAATCCAGCGTATCTTGAAATAAATCGGATGCGAGACAGAATATCGGGCATAACTTGCCGCCAATCTTTCCAGGTTAGCCGAAGGTTTTTCAATTACGGCAGCCAACTCCGGATCGCCTGCCAGATAAGTCACATTGTGGGCTCCACCCGCCAGAGAACGTTCTACGGCTTTGTAATTAGATTTCACATCGGCAGCACTATCCGCCCAGAGAATATCTTTTTGATCTTCAATTTCATCAAGGAAAAGATAGCCCATCATGCATGCCGCCAAAATGATCAGCGGGATAAATCTCACCAGGAAAAGGCGTAAAAACGCGGGTTGCGTCGAATCTTTTTTCAACAACATGAAGGTATCTCTAAAAAATATTTTGAATGGCCCATCATATTTATGCAGACGTTTTAATCGCGGCACGACTTCTGGCGTACCGCTTCAAATAAACAAATCGCAGTTGCGGCGGCGGCATTCAGCGACTCGACCTTGCCCGGCATCGGAATGCTGATCGCCCGAGTGGCGAGATCGAGCAGCTCACCAGACAGCCCCGCCCCCTCGTTGCCTATCATAAACGCAACTTTGCCACGCAGGTCGCAATCGAACAGGCTGTGCGTGGCCTGTAAACTGGCTGCCAACACGGCTGAAGAATCAGCAGATACACCGCTTGGCGACTGTCCGCAAAATGTGCGGGCCACATCAGGCAAATCCTGCTGCTCTCCAATATGCAACACAAAATGCCCGCCCATTGCGGCGCGCAACACCTTGGGCGACCAGGCATCGGCGCATCCGCGCGACAGGAATATAGCATCGCATCCCGCTGCGGCCGCAGAGCGCAACATAGAGCCCAGATTGCCGGGGTCCTGGATGTCCTCCAGCAACAATGCAAAGCGGCTTTGTGCTATCGAAAAATCGCTCCGGGGCACATCGATCAGTGCAAGAATTCCGCTGGGGGTCTTCAGTTCGCTCAGTTCCGCGAACAACCGATCATCCAGTTGCGCGACAGGCACACCGTTGGCACGACCAAGCAACGCGACAATTTCTTCATTACGCACAGCGGCTGTGTTCAATAAAATATGCTGCGGCAGCATGCCGGTAGCCAGATAGGCCGCCACCAGATGCGCACCGTCCAGCAAGGTCTGATTGGATTTGTTGCGTTGCCGGGTCGAACCGGAGAGCTTGAGCAGTTCCTTGAAAAAAGGATTATCGCGCGATTGAATCGACTTCATTCCCCGGCAACTTTCATGCGGCTTATGCTGAACCGCCAGCTTCCGGTTCCAGCAAGGCGCCGATTTCCTGCAACGAGTGAAGTTCCTGCAGGGCGCGCAGATTGAGGTCGTCGAGCAGTTGTTTGGTCGTGGCGAACAACTCCGGCTTGCCCGGCGCGTCGCGCGTACCGACCACCTCTATCCAGCCGCGCGTTTCCAGCGTCTTGAGAACTTGCGAGGACACTGCGACCCCACGTATTTCCTCGATATCGCCGCGCGTGACCGGTTGGTGATAGGCGATGATCGCGAGCGTTTCCAGCACGGCGCGCGAATAACGCGGCGGCTTCTGCGGATTGAGCCGGTCCAGATAGGGCTGCATTTCCACCTTGGCACGGAAGCGCCAGCCGCTCGCCACATGAGCCAGTTCCACACCGCGGCCTTGCCAATCCTGCGCAAGCTCCGCGAGCAGACCATCGATCTGGCGGTTATCCAGCGGCACATCGCTGAGTTTCTTCAACTCGGCTAGCGACAAAGGTTCTGTTGCGGTCAGCAGCGCCGTTTCCAGCACGCGCTTGAGCAATTGCGTATCGGCCAGTATAGCTTCCGGCGCGGTTATTTCATTCTGCGGTAATGGCTCGGCTTGTCCGGACATAGATGTTCCCCAATGTTTCGCTTTGTTGGATTTCAACCAGATATTCTTTTGCCAGTTCGAGGATCGCGATGAAGGTGACCACCAGTTTCGCCACGCCGCCTTCCATATCGAACAAGCGGTCGAACTCGACGTATTCGCCGCCCTGCAAACAGCGCAACACATGCGTCATCTGCTCGCGCACCGAAAGTTGTTCGCGGCGCACCTTGTGATGCGTGTTGAGCTTGGCGCGAGCCAGCAGCCCCATCCAGGCCAGTCTTAAATCTTCCACGCTGACTTCGGGCAGGCGTACATTGACGGTGTTCTCTAGCAACACATGCACGATTTCGAAATCGCGCCCGGCTTGCGGCAGCTCGTTGAGCTTTTGCGCGGCCAGCTTCATTTGCTCGTATTCCTGCAAGCGGCGCATCAGTTCGGCGCGCGGGTCCTCGCCGTCATCTTCGCCGACCTGGGTGGACGCGGCAACAACATCCTCGATTTGATCTCGATCAGCACCGCAGCCATCAGCAAATAATCGGCTGCCAGCTCCAGGCGATGCTTGCGCATCATCTCGATGTAACCCATGTATTGCCGGGTCAATTCCGCCATCGGAATATCCAGCACATCGAGGTTGTGCTTGCGGATCAGGTACAGCAACAAATCCAGCGGTCCCTGAAAGGTTTCCAGCACCAGCTCCAGCGCATCCGGCGGAATATACAAATCCTGCGGCAACTCCAGCAGCGGCTCGCCGTGGATGCGTGCGTAAGGAATCAGTTGTTGTTGAACTTCAATCATGTCCGTTTAACCTGAAAAACTTAGTTAGCCACAGAGAACACAGAGATAAAACAAACGGTTTGAACAAGAGATTGACGCACCCTTTGGGGTGAGCATATAGAGGCGCGTGAAATCGCCGCTCTCTCTGTGTACTCTGTGACTTGAATTGCGGTTTTTAGGTTTAACGTAAAACTCGCGCAGCGGTTCGTTGGCTTCCTCTCCCTCCGGGGGATAAGCGATTTGCCCGCTTGCGGGCTTAGCCGAATGGCTGGCAGTTCCACCAGGATTGTGCTGGGAGAAGGCGAGTCTGTTATCAGGGGTTGCATATTTTCCAAGACCGTCAGGAGTAACTGATACCCATCACCTCGCGCACATCGCGCATGGTGTCACTCGCCAGCTTGCGCGCTTTTTCGCAGCCGTCGGCGATGATGTTGCGCACCAGCGTCGGGTCGTCCAGGTACAGTTGCGCGCGTTCGCGCATCGGGCGCTGTTCCGCCAGCACCCCATCTATCACCGGCTGTTTGCATTCGATGCAACCGATGCCGGCGCTCTTGCACCCCTGCGACACCCATTGCCTGGTTGGTTCATTGGAATACACCTGGTGCAACTGCCACACCGGGCACTTGTCCGGATTACCGGCATCGGTGCGGCGGATGCGCGCCGGGTCGGTCGGCATCGTGCGTATCTTCTTGCCCACGCTGGCTTCGTCTTCGCGCAGCGTGATAATGTTGTTGTAGGATTTTGACATCTTCTGCCCATCCAGCCCGGGCATTTTTGACGCGGTCGTGAGCATCGCCTGCGGCTCGGACAGGATCATCTTGCCACCGCCTTCCAGATAGCCAAACAGACGTTCACGGTCGCCATGACTCAGGCTCTGTTGCTCGTCCAGCAAGGCTTTGGCGGATTCCAGCGCCCCATCGTCGCCCTGCTCCTGATAGCGGGTGCGCAGTTCGGCATACAACTTGGCCTTCTTGCTGCCCAGTTTCTTGGCTGCGGCTTCGGCTTTTTCCTCGAAGCCCACCTCGCGCCCGTAGATGTGATTGAAGCGGCGCGCCATCTCGCGGGTGAATTCGACATGCGGTATCTGGTCTTCGCCGACCGGCACCTGGGTTGCGCGATAGATCAGCACATCGGCACTCATCAGCAGCGGATAACCCAGGAAGCCATAAGTGGCGAGATCTTTGCTGCTGAGTTTTTCCTGCTGATCCTTGTAAGTCGGCATGCGTTCCAGCCAGCCCAGCGGTGTGATCATCGACAGCAGCAGATGCAGCTCGGCGTGTTCCGGAACTTTGGACTGGATGAACAGCGTGGCATGGGCGGGATCGACCCCCGCAGCCAGCCAGTCCACCACCATGTCCCACACACTTTGCTCTATCATCTGCGGCGTATCGTAATGCGTGGTCAGCGCATGCCAGTCCGCCGCAAAAAACAGGCACTCGTATTCGTGCTGCATTTTCACCCAGTTTTTCAATACCCCGTGGTAATGCCCCAGATGCAGACTTCCGGTAGGGCGCATTCCTGACAACACTCGATCCGCAAACATTATTTCCTCAAAGCCCAAATAACAACACTATCGATTTAAACGCCAGATTCACCAACGGCGCAAGTATCCAATTTAACACGGGCGTGACCGCCAGGAAAATCAGAATGAACATGCCATAGGGCTCTATCCTTGCCAGCTGGTACGCCTGGCGATGCGGCAGCAGGCTCACGGCGATACGTCCGCCATCCAGCGGCGGCAAAGGCAACAGATTCAGCGCCATCAGCACGATATTGATCTCGATTCCGATTTTCGCCATGCCCAACAAGGGTGCGGCAAAATAATTCTCGGGAGATGACAATCCCAGCTTATAGAGCAACGCCCAACCCAGCGCCATGAACAGATTGGACGCTGGCCCGGCCAGCGCGACCCACAGCATATCCTGCTTGGGGCGGCGCAATGCGGCAAAATTGACCGGCACCGGCTTGGCCCACCCAAACAAGATACCGCCCATCCACAGTGTTAGCAACGGCAACAATATCGTACCGACCGGATCGATATGGCGTATCGGGTTGAGGCTGATGCGCCCCGCCTGATAGGCGGTCATGTCGCCAAAATGGCGCGCCACATAGCCGTGCGCCGCCTCGTGCAGCGTGATCGCGAACAGCACCGGCAGTGCCGCAAGCGCGATGTTTTGTATCAATTGTTCTGGTTGCATAAGTTTCCGTTAATCTTCAATTGCAAAGGGGGCGACATCGCCCTTGCCGCGCCGCAACAACACCGGCATATCGCCGGTCAGATCGATCACGGTAGTGAAGTCCGCCCCCACCGCCCCGCCGTCGATCACCAGTTCGACTTTTTTTTCCAGCAATTCGCGTATCTGCTCCGCATCGTTCAGCAGCCCGTCCGCGTCGGGCAGGATCAACGTGGAACTGGACATCGGCTCGCCCAGTTCTTCCAGCAACGCCAGAGCCACCGGATGATCCGGGATGCGGATGCCGACCGTGCTGCGCTTGGGATGCTGCAGGCGCTTGGGCACCTCCTTGGTCGCCTCCAGGATAAAAGTATAGCTGCCCGGCGTGTTGCTTTTCAGCAAGCGGAATTTTGCATTATCCACTTTCGCGTAACGCGAAATTTCCGACAGGTCGCGACACATCAAAGTCAGGTAGTGCTGTTCGTCCAGCTGGCGTATCTGTCTGATACGCGTCACGGCGTTTTTATCGTCCAGATGGCAACCCAGCGCGTAGCTGGAATCGGTGGGATACACGACGATGCCGCCATCGCGCAGGATCTCGGCCGCCTGGCGTATCAGGCGCGGGTTGGGGTTGCCCGGATGGATCGTAAAAAACTGTGCCATGGCTTATCGCACTTCAAGCGCCTGCCAGACCGGACGGCAGCCCAGCGGGAAATCCGGCAAACGGCCCATGTCCCGATAGCTTTCGTCCGGCCCATGAAAATCCGAACCGCACGAGGCCAGCAAATTAAATTCCTCGGCATAACGGGCAAACTCGGCATACTGCTCGGGCGTATGGCTGCCTGTCACCACCTCGATTCCCTGCCCGCCCAACGCAACGAACTCGGCCAGCAATTCGTGCATGGTTTTCTTGCCCATGCCTACCCGCCCGCTCATGTAGCGTCCCGGATGCGCCAATACCGCCACTCCGCCGCTGCCGCGTATCCAGCTGATCGCGTCCTCCAAAACAGCCCATTGATGCGGCACATAGCCCGGCTTGCCTTTCACCAGATAGCGATTGAATACGCTCTTCACGTCCTTGCAATGCCCGGCTTCCACCAGATAGCGCGCAAAATGGGTGCGGCCTATCATGTTGGGATTCCCGGCATATTGATATGCGCCTTGCAATACCCCGCCTATGCCGATCTTGGCCAATTCGTCGGCCATTTTCCTGGCGCGCTCGCCGCGCCCGCTACGCACGCTGCGCAATCCTTCTGCCAGCGGCGGGTAGTCTGGAGCGATGCCCAATCCGACGATGTGCAGAGTATGGCTGCGCCAGGATACTGAAACCTCTACCCCGTTGATAAAACTCATGCCGTGTTGCAGCGAAGCGGCTCGCGCCTCATCCAGTCCCTCCGTATCGTCGTGATCGGTCAACGCCAACACCTTCACACCTCGCTCGGCGGCGCGGTTCACCACTTCGCTTGGCGTCAGCGTGCCGTCGGAATAATTAGAGTGGCAATGCAGGTCGTAATCTAACATTGGGTTCCCAAACAATTTGCCACCGAGAACATCGAATTCACAGAGGAAAACAAAACGGAGTTCACATCATCTCTGTGTGCTCTGTGATCTCTGTGGCTAAAATTACTGCTTTTAAAATCAGACATCCCCGCCGCCCTTCTTCATGACCTTGCCCTCTTCGGCGCGCTTGCGGCGTATCTCCTTGGGATCGGCGATCAGCGGACGATATATCTCGACGCGGTCCTGGTCGCGCAACACGACATCCGCCTTGGTCAGCTTGCCGAAGATGCCCAGCTTGTTGCTTGTCAGGTCGATCTCGGGATGCTTATCGAGCATGCTGCTGGCCCGGATCGCCTCGGCCACCGTCGTCCCCGTCGGAACGGATCGCTTGAGCAGAATTTGCTCATCGGGAAGGGCGTACACCACTTCGATGTTGATCTTGTCGTTCATGCGTTTGAATAAACCTTTTCTGCGCGGTGGATAAAAGCATCCACGAAATTATTGGCTATATAGTGAAACACCGGCCCGACCATTTTTTCCAGCAGCTTGTTGGAAAAATCATAATGCAGGCGGAGTTCTATTTTACAGGCAGTTGGGCTTAAAGGGATAAATCGCCAACATCCGTCCAGATGTTTGAATGGCCCCTGTTGCAGCTTCATATCGATCTGATGCGGAGGCGTGCGCACATTCACGGTCGTAAAGCTCTGCTTGATATGGTGATAATCGATATGCACCGTGGCATGCACCGTCGCCCCATCCAGTTCGTTCACACTCGCACCGCCGCACCAGGGCAGAAACTGCGGATATTCCTCCACGCGATCCACCAGGTTAAACATCTGCTCCGCGCTATACGGAACCAGTACCGTTTTTTCAACTAACGCCATTGCCAACTTAAAGATACGATTGCAAAGGCTGGTAGAATAGCCGAACGCACCACAAAACACATCTGTCATGAGCATCATCCAGAACAAAAAAGCCTTTCACGAATACTTCATCGAAGACAAATATGAAGCCGGCATCATGCTGGAAGGCTGGGAAGTCAATGCAATCCGCGCCGGACGGGCACAGCTGAAAGAAGCTTACGTCATGGTAAAAGATGGCGAACTGTATCTGCTCGGTTCGCACATCAGCCCGCTGGCCAATGCATCCACCCATATCCATCCCGATCCGGTACGCACCCGCAAGCTGCTGCTGCACAAACTGGAAATCGACCGTATCATCGGCAAGGTGCAGCGCGCCGGCTACACCTTGATGCCGCTGGACATGCACTACAAAGGAGGCCGCGTCAAACTCGAAATCGGCCTAGCCAAAGGCAAGAAGCAGCATGATAAACGGGCAACTGAACGCGAAAAGGACGCCAAACGGGAAGCCGCACAGGCCGTAAAAAAGGAACGGCGCTAAAGATTGCCCGTTTACGGCGCAGGCTCACATGAGCGTAGCGAATGTTAAGCCCGCAGGGCGGCCGTAGCCACAAGCCCCATTGAACGCGATTCCAAACGCGAAGCTGCAGCGGCGATGAAGAAAGAGCGCCGGTAGCACAAGTTTACGCGCTTGCGGCGCAGGCTCACATGAGCACAGCGAATGTTAAGCTCGCAAAGCGAGCGGCCGCAGCCATTAAAGAACGAGCGAACGCGAGAAGGACTCGAAACGTGAAGCGGCTCAAGCCGTAAAAATAGCGCCACTAGCACGCCAAAATTAAAACAGCCTGTGGGAGCGGCTTTAGCCGCGAACAAAAAATATATCGCGGCTAAAGCCGCTCCCACTTCAAGCCGGATAATTATCTAATGCAGGAATAACCATGAACCATTCTAATTCACAAACCGCCTATCTCGCCGGAGGCTGCTTCTGGGGCATGGAAGAACTGGTGCGCGGGATACCCGGCGTGCTGGAGACCGAAGTCGGCTACAGCGGCGGCGATACGCCAGATGCGCGCTATGAGCAGGTCAAGACCGGCAAGACTGGCCATGCCGAATCGCTCAAGATCGTGTTCGACCCCCAGCAGCTCAGCTACCGCCACCTGCTATTCGAATTCTTCCGCATGCACAATCCGACCACGCGCAACCGGCAAGGCAATGATATCGGCACGCAATACCGCTCGGCGATTTTTTATCTCGATGCCGCACAGCAACACACCGCCCATCAGGTTATCCAGAGCGTCGATGCCTCACAAGACTGGAGCGCCCCGGTTGTCACCGAAGTCGTACCGTTCAAGGAATTTTTTCGCGCCGAAGAGTATCACCAGAAATATCTGGTCAAGAACCCTCACGGCTATACCTGCCATTACGTCAGACGTTTTGATCTTGGAGAAAAGACACCGGGATAGAGAAAGGGACATCCCGGCCCACGAACAACTCGCGATTATTCCCCGGCAGCGCTGATCTGATGAGCCCAGGCCAGCGCTTCGACCATCGCGCCGGTGACCGACCTGGCGTCCAGACTACACTGTTGGGCGGCAGCGTCCATTGCGCCAGGCGTACCGGATTCGATCGCGACCGCCAGCATCAGCACATCAAGCATCTCTCCCGGCTCGCCATTTAATGCCGCTGCGACCGGTACCGGCAAGGCTACCTGGTTCAGGATATTCTCAAGCGGCTGATCCATCATCACGTCCAACAGCGAAAAAAGTCCAGTTAAAAATACCTGATCGGGATCGGTCGGAACCCGGCCTTTGCCCGCCAGCATTTCCATGAAGCGCGCACGCGCCAACACCTGTTCGTTCAGCACGCGCTCCTGGTAGCTGGGCTTGGTAAAGTCGAACAGCAACAGCGATAGCCAGCGGTAAAAACGCCCCAGGCCGAGCACCATCAGCGCTTGCGAAATATCATCGATTTTTTGTTGCAAGCCCATGCCGGGGGAATTGATGTAACGCAACAGTTTGAAGGTCAGCAACGGCTCGGTGCGCAGACAATCGGCGATCGCGCCGAATTCGACCCCGGATCGCACCATGTTGAGCACCTCGAAGACGCGCAGGCGATTGATCTCGCTCTTCGCCGGTTGCCAATTGTTGCGGTCGGAGACAAACGACCCCATGAAGTAATCGAAACCGCAGTGGTAACTCAGGTTGAAGTCGTCGGAAGTCGGCAGCTCGCTGACGATCAGCTTGGGCCGCCCCGGGAGAGAGCGAAACTGGCGATACATCGTTTTT
The DNA here is from genome assembly GCA_016195965.1 of Nitrosomonadales bacterium. GTDB lineage: Bacteria > Pseudomonadota > Gammaproteobacteria > Burkholderiales > Gallionellaceae > Gallionella. The sequence continues at coordinate 13,452 of JACPYR010000040.1, forward strand.
AATTCGAGACCGTCGAAAGCCGTGGCTTCGAGTTCGATAAAATCAGCCCCGGTCAGGAACTCTGCGATTTCGGGGTGAGACTTGTTCAGCTTCCAGCCATGCTTGATGCCCATTTTTCCCAGCCGCTGCAAATCGGCGCGCACTTCCGCCAGATCGATTACCGCAACTTCGCCCGGCGTAATCATGACGACCACATTCATCCGGGAAAATGCCTCCAGCAGGGGATTCTTCAGCGAAGCGGGGGAAAGATGGATGAAGGCAAAACGGTGGCCCAGCAGCGACGATACCCCGAGCGGGGCGAGATTGCGCAACATCGCATCGTCATAAACGCGCCTTGTCAACGCGCTTTTTTCCAGCATGCGCGATTGCAACCCCCGCTCCAGGGCAAATTCATAACCCTCGATACGTTCATCGCGATTGAGCACGGCCTCGCGGCAAACGAAAGAATATTTCTGGTTGGCGCCCGTGGCGGGATCGACCTTGGCCGCCGATTTCAAGGGCGCTACCTCGTTGAGTTGCTGGAACGCCCCGGGAGATTCGGGGCTAGGGGCCGCTGCAATACCTAACAGGCGGCGCAAAGAATCAAACATGGCGAAAACAGATCATGGGCGATCCAAAGTTGCCGAAATATCCTTGCGCCATATCAGCCCCCCTCAATAACGAACGAACCATGTGCCGGCTATATCCCGGCGCAACCCGTCACCGATATCGCGGCGACGGGGAAGACTGCCACTGCTAATTGGCCAACAAGGCGGTTTCCTGCATCAATTCACGTGCCTTCGCGGCGACTTCATGATTGGGGTTGATGCTCAGCAACTGTTGCCAGACAGCGCGAGCCTCCGTGACATTGTTTTTCGCCTTATGCAGCAACAGGCCAAGGTTCACGTAGGCATGGCCAAAATTTGGATCACGGGAAATCGCCTCACGAAAAGCCTGTTCGGCCAGGCTGATATCGTCGTTGCGCCAATACATCGTGCCCAGATCGGTGCGCACACCAGGCAGATCCGGATTGATATTCAGCGCGCGCTGATAATAGAGTATCGATTGGCCTGCATCGCCATTATCGTAAAAAATATTGCCCAGAGAGATCGCCGCATCGATATCGTTGCCATCCTTGTTCAGGCGCTCCTTGAGTTGCGCGACAGAATTTGTTGCATTCATTGTTTCATTCTCCAAACCTAAAGTTAAAAAAGAATTTCCTGTGATCCTGTGCACACCGGAAATTTAAAAACCGTCAAACCGGGCGATAGTATACCAAAGTAACCGGCAATCTCTTACCGGCCCCCGGACACAGACCATGGACACAGCAACCGACTACGCCCAGGCCATCCCGAGCACCGCCACACACACGGTCAACAGCCCCAACACCAGATTGACGGCGATCAATTTGCGGATTTTAACCAGCATCTCTCCCGCCTCTTTCCAGCGCTGCCTGGCGATATGCAAACTGAACGGCTGGTAACAGGCGAAAAACACATAGCCGTATATCACCATCATCGCCAATCCAGAAGTCAGCATGATATGTATGTGCACAGGCACGTGAGCGACGCCGCCGTACAGGTAAATCAAGTACCCGCCGCTGACCGTGAGTGTTGCGACCGCGCCCCACACCCAGACAAAGAAGCGGCGGAACACCGCATCCCACAAACGCAGGCGCTGCTGCGGTTCCAGCACCTCCACCGCCGCAGGGCGCAGCACGACATAAGCGAAGAACATGCCGCCCACCCAGATAAGGGCGGCCAGCAGATGAATGAGTTTGAGTATAGCCATAGTGAGTAATCCCTTGTCGCTTGGGTATACGATACCCGAAAACCCGCCTGTCCAGCTACAAAAGCTCGCGCACCGGTTTAAAGCTCTTGCGATGCACGTCCGTCACGCCATGTTCGCGCAACGCGGCGAGGTGTGCGGCGGTAGGATAGCCTTTGTGGCCAGCGAAACCATAGTGCGGATATTGGTCGTGCAGTTGCAGCATCAGCGCATCGCGCGCGGTCTTGGCCAGGATAGAGGCGGCGGAAATCGCGGCGACCTTGCTGTCGCCCTTGACGATCGCCTGGCTGGGTATGCCGGTCTCGGGGCAATACAGGCCATCCACCAGCACTTGCTGCGGCTGGATGTGCAACGCCAGCACCGCGCGGCGCATCGCCAGCAGCGTGGCTTGCAGGATGTTGAGCTGATCTATTTCATCGACCCCGGCATAGGCCACCGCCCACGCCAGCGCACGTTCGCGGATGATGGGGGCCAATTGGTCGCGCTGCTTCTCGGAGAGTTTTTTGGAATCGGCCAAACCGGGGATAGCGCGGCCCGGGTCCAGTATCACCGCAGCGGCGCTGACCGGGCCGGCCAATGGTCCCCGCCCCGCTTCGTCCACGCCACAGATCAGCACTGTCATTCGGGAACCTCCAGAATCGCGCAGCAAATTCACTTCATGCCGGCAGGTAGGGCAGGATAGCCGCTGCCGCTTTCTGCGCAGTATTCTGGCGCAAGGTTTGATGCAGCGCAGCGAATGTCTCTTCAAGCTCCGCTACGGCGCCCTTGTTGTTCAGCAGGTTGAGCAATGCCTGGGCGAGATTTTCCGGCGTGGCGTCTTCCTGCATCAACTCCGGCACAACGAAACGCCCGCACAGAATGTTGGGCAAGCCCGCATACGGCAGATAACGTTTGCGTTTCATCAACCACCACGACAAGGCCGGCAGGCGATAGGTAATCACCATCGGACGCTTGATCAGCGCGGCTTCCAGCGTGGCGGTACCCGAAGCCACCAGCACGCCATCGGCGACTATCATCGCATCCTGCGCATGCCCGAACAGCATCGTGATCGGCAATTCCTGCGCATCGCAATCATAAAGCGCCTGTTCAAAAATACCGCGCGTCTCCCGGCTGATCAAGGGCACCAGGAAACGCGCGTCCGGCAGTTGCCGCAAGATCAGTTTGGCGGTTTCGATATAGGTATGCGCAAGTTTTCTAACCTCGCCGCGGCGGCTGCCCGGCAGAAATGCGAACACCCGGGCTTTCAGCGGAATGCGCATGGTCTCGCGCATCTCGGCCCGCTTGGGTTGATCCGGCAGCATGTCGGCAAGCGGATGCCCGACATAATCAACCGGCACTCCTGCCTGCTGGTATAGCTCGGGTTCATGCGGAAACAGCGCGAGCATGTGCGATACCGCACGCTTGATCTTGTGGATGCGCTCACCGCGCCATGCCCATATCGACGGGCTGACGTAATGTATGGTCGGAATGCCTTTTTGCTTGAGCGCAAGTTCCAGATCGAGGTTGAAATCGGGTGCGTCTATCGCGATGAACAGGTCCGGGCGATTGTCCAAAAAATAATCGCGCAGCTTGCGGCGGATGCCCGCTATTTCGAAATAGTGGCGCAATGCGTCCACATAACCGTTAACCGCCAGCTTTTCCATCGGGAACAATATTTCCATCCCTGCGGATTGCATCTTCGGTCCGCCGATACCGATGAACTTCAAATCCGGACGGGCTTGTTTCAGCGCAGCGATCAAATGGCTGCCCAACATATCGCCTGATGCCTCGCCCGCGACTATGCCTATCACATGTGTCATAACAGAATAACTTGAATTAACGAACAATGCCGCGTGTCGTAGCGGCGAGGAACTCGGCCAAAATCTGCAACTCCGCATGCTCGGCCGCTTGCGACTGGATTGCAGTTTTGGCTTCATCGAGATTTAGGCCGGATTTATACAGCGTTTTATATGCGTGTTTGATCGCCATGATGGAATCGCTGGAAAATCCCCGGCGCTTCAGACCTTCCGAGTTGATGCCGTGCGCCGCAGCCGGATTGTCGGCAGCGGTCACATAAGGCGGCAAATCCTGGGACAAGCGCGTCTGAAAACCGGTCATCGCATGCGCACCGATGCGCACGAACTGGTGCACACCCGATAGCCCGCCCAGGAACACCCAGTCACCCACGTGCACATGTCCGCCCAGCGTCGCCCCGTTGGCCATGATGGTGTGACTGCCGATCTGGCAGTCATGCGCCACATGCACATAGGCCATGATCCAATTGTCGTTGCCTATGCGTGTAACTCCGACATCCTGCACCGTACCGGTGTTCAGCGTGCAGAATTCGCGTATGGTATTGTTGTCGCCTATCTCCAGTCGCGTCGGCTCTCCCGCGTATTTTTTGTCCTGCGGAATTGCGCCCACCGAGCAGAACTGGAAGATGCGGTTGTTCTTGCCGATGCGGGTATGCCCCTCGACTACGACATGCGGCCCAATCCAGCTTTCCGCGCCGATCTCGACATGCTCGCCGATCACCGAATACGCGCCCACCTCGACATCATCTGCGAGTTTGGCGTTCGGGTGAATGATAGCGGTCGGGTGTCGCATCATGAAGCCGCCGGGGCGGCAGGACTCACGGGTTTAACCGTGCACATCAATTCTGCTTCGGCAGCCACCTTGCCATCCACTTCGGCGGTCGCGCTGAATTTGAACAACCCGCGCTTGCTGCCCAACAGCGTGGCCTTGATGATCAACTGGTCGCCTGGACCGACGGGCTGCCTGAAGCGCGCCCCGTCTATGCCGGCAAAGTAATACACCGATTTTTCGCTGGCGCCAGCGCCCATGGATTTGAACGACAACAGCGCAGCGGCCTGCGCCATCGCCTCGATAATCAGCACACCCGGCATCACCGGGAAATGCGGATAGTGTCCCGGGAAAAAAGGCTCGTTGATGGTCACATTCTTCAATGCGACGATGCTTTTGTCCGGCTCCATCGACAACACGCGGTCTATCAGCAAAAACGGGTAGCGGTGCGGCAGCAAGCCGATAATTTCATTTATATCCATCTGTATGCTCATCATTTATTCCTCAATGTTACAAATTTTATCGCAATCATTCCGCGCTTAACGCTTTAAGCTGACGCTCCAATGCCTTGACACGATCCGCCAATTCATCCAGGTGACGGATGTGCACGCTGTTCTTGCGCCAATCCTCGGCCCTGGAAAACGGGAATATCCCGGCATACGAACCGGCCTCGCGGATCGACTTGCCTACCAGCGTAAACGCCACGATCTCCACATGATCCGCTATTTGCAAATGGCCCAATATCCCGGCGCTGCCCCCAATCCGGCAATAGCGACCGATGCTGGTGCTGCCGGCGATTCCGACGCACCCGGCAATCACCGTATGCGCGCCGATGCGCACGTTATGCGCGATCTGTATCTGGTTGTCCAGCTTCACGCCATCCTCGATCACCGTATCGTTCAACGCACCTCGGTCTATCGTGGTATTCGCGCCGATCTCCACGTCATTGCCGATCACTACCCGTCCGATTTGCGGAATCTTGCACCAGCGCCCCTGGTCCAGCGCAAAACCGAAACCGTCCGCGCCGATCACCGCGCCGGAATGCGCGATCAGGTTATCGCCGATCACGCAATCGTGATAAACCACCACGCGGGGATACAGGCGCGCATGACGTCCGATCACTACATTTTCGCCTATGCTGCAGCCCGCGCCGATTACACAGTGCGCACCTATCGTTGCCCCCTCGCCGATCACCGCAGTCGCCGCAACGCTGGCGGTCGTATCTATCGAGGCGCCGGCGCCGATCACCGCACCCGGATGCACGCCCGGTTCGATTGCCGGCGGCGGATTCAGCAAAGCCGAAACCTTGGCGAAATACGCATACGGATTATCCGAAACGATGCGCGGCAAGTCGGTTGAATCCGCATCCGCCTCGGCAAGTATCACCGCACCCGCTTTGGTGCTGGCCAGTTGAGTTCGGTACTTGCTGTTGGTGAGGAAACTGATTTGGGTCGGCAGTGCAATTTCCAGGGTGGCAATTTGCGAGATGCGCACCTCGCCATCGCCCAGCACGCGCCCGCCCAATTGCGCGACAATTTCTGATAAGCGGTAGGAAACAGTCATACGGGAATACCGTCTATTTACCCGCTTTGCCGTCAGCCTTGCTATCGGCCAGATGCTTGATCACCAAATCGGTAATATCTATTTTCGGGTTACGGTATACCGCTTCCTGCAAAATCAGGTCGAATTTCTCCGCCTCGGCAATCGCCTGAATGGCCTTGTTGGCCTGCTCCAGAACGATGGCCAATTCCTCGTTCTTGCGCAAATTCAAATCTTCGCGGAACTCGCGCTGCATGCGCTGCAAATCCACATTCGCCGCGGTCAATTCGCGCTCTTTGTTGCGACGATCGACGTCAGAAAGCTTGCTGTCTTCCTTGTCCAGCAAGCCTTGCAATTCTTTCGCCTGCTTCATTATTTTTTTGATTTCCTGGTCGCGCCCCGAAAATTCCTTTTCAATTTTGCTTTCCGCCTTCATCGCGGGGGCGGACTCGCGCAATACGCGCTCGGTATCCACCACGCCCACTTTAAAATCCCCAGCCAGCGCCATTCCCGCTGCCAGCAACACGGCCAACAAAATCGCCTTGATCATTGTCTTCATGAATCCTCTCCTCCACATCGTAACAACCAGCCGCTTGGCTCCCGTTAACCAACTAAGTCATGGCTATGCAAAGCCGTGGGGCGGCCCGTCAGAATACCGTGCCCAACGTAAACTGGAATTTCTGCAGCCTGTCTCCGGGCTGGTCATTGATGGGCATCGCATAACTGAATTTAAGCGGGCCCACCGGGGCGATCCAGGTAACGGCCACCCCTGTAGAATAACGCATTCCTGCGCTGCCAGGCACATCCCCGGTTCCATAGACCGCGCCACCATCGACAAATCCGCTCAGGCGCACGGATTTTTCATTACCCATACCGGGAAATGGCACCAACACTTCGATTCCGCCCAATACGCGGCGCACCCCGCCCAATACCGCATTCGATGAATCGCGCGGCCCCAGGGAATTCGCATCATAGCCGCGCACCGAACCCGGGCCGCCCGCATAAAAATTCTTGAAAAACGGCAGCTGCGGCCCTTTGTAATCGCCGCCTATCCCACCCTCGCCATGCAGCTGCAGCGTAAAATCCTTGC
>JACPYR010000041.1 GCA_016195965.1 Nitrosomonadales bacterium
AGGCGCGGACTCGACATGGATGCGGCTCCAGTCTGCTTCCAGCTCTTCCGCAATCAGCATAGGCAACGAGGTGTAAACACCCTGTCCCATCTCGGACTTATTGACGACGATGGTGATGTTGTCGTCCGCCGCAATGCGGATGAAAGCGTTGGGCGGGTATATTTGTTTGGCCGGCTTGGCTGGCTCATCGGCGGCATAAGCACGGCCGCCTTTCATCGGCAGATAGAATCCGATCACCAATCCGCCCATCAATGCGGTGGAATCCTTAAGAAATTTTCGGCGCGCAGGATTTTGTGCCTGCAAGTATTTAACTTGGCCTTCAATTTCATTTTCGATTAATTTATTCATTTTCCACCTCCGCTTCGCTCAGCCAGGATCGGGTGTTTCGCAACCATCTGGATCGCCGCACGGATGCGGTTGTATGTGCCGCAGCGGCACAGGATGCCATCCATCGCGGCGCTGATCTCGGATTCGCTCGGGTGCGGAATCTCCATCAGCAGCGCGGTAGCCGCCATGATCTGGCCGGACTGGCAATACCCACACTGCGGCACATCCACTTCCTGCCAGGCCGCCTGCACTGATTTACCCAGCGCGGTTTCGGCCAGACCTTCGATGGTGGTGACCTGCTTGCCGTTTGCCATGGACACCGGCGTCTGACAGGAACGCACCGCGCGGCCATCCAGGTGCACCGTGCAGGCGCCGCATTGCGCCATGCCGCAGCCGTATTTGGTGCCGGTCAGCTGCAGGTGGTCGCGCAGCACCCACAGCAAGGGCGTATTGGGGTCGGCATCGACGCTGGTATTTTTTCCGTTTATGAATAAATTAATCATGAGCACACCTCCTGATCGCCGGGTTGAGACATGTAAGTTGATTGAATAGAACGAGTAGCCGAATCGGTCAGATTTCGACCCGGCAGCCGATTGCGAACCGCGATCAGGTGCGCGAGGATAGACACCGCGATCTCAGGCGGGGTACGACTGCCGATGTCCAATCCCACCGGTCCGTGCAGCCGGACGATCTCTTCAGGGGTGAGATCGAACAACGCCAACCGCTCGCGGCGCTTTGCGTTATTGGCTAACGAGCCTAGCGCACCGACGTAGAACGCCGGGGATTTCAACGCCTCCAGCAGCGCCATGTCATCCAGCTTGGGATCATGCGTCAGCGCGATGACCACGGTAGAACCGTCCACTTGCAGCGCCTGCACCGCGTCGTCTGGCATCTCGCTCATCAGGATAGTGTCCGGCACACCCCAGGTCTCGCGCATATCTTTGCGCGGATCGCAGACAAACACCTGGTAATCGAGCGCTTGTGCCATGTGCGCGAGATAACTGGAAGTCTGTCCCGCGCCTATGATCAGCATGCGCCAGCGCGGGCCGTGCACCGTGATCAGCGTTGCGTCATCAAATGCGAAACTGTCGGTGCGACTGGCATCGGCCAGCTCAACCCGTAACGAATCTAAATGCAAGGTGCGCATGACCAGCCGATGAGCCCTGATCAGTTGCATAACCTGTTCCACCCAACCGGCATTTTTTATTGGCTCTATCACCAGTCGTATCACTCCGCCGCAAGGCAGCTTGAATCGTTTGGCTTCCTGGCGCGTCACACCGAAGGTCAATACCTCGCAGCGATCGATCGGCAATTCACCGCGCTGCGCACGCAGCACCAAATCGTCCTCGATGCAGCCGCCAGACACCGAGCCCACCGCCATGCCGTCACCGCGCAGAGCGAGCATGGCACCCGGCTGACGGGGGCTGGATCCGAAAGTTTCCGCCACCGTCACCAACCACAGCGGAAATTTCTCTGCCTGCCACTCGTGCAGGGCCTCGAGCACGGAAATATCGACACTATTCATAATCCCTCTTATTTCCGGATATTCATCCAAAATTTTAAGACGGTTGTTTCAGGCTGTAGTTGCAACAGATCGGCAATGCGTCAGGATGATTTGGTGAATTATTATTCCGGATTCAATGTCAATCTGCACAGCACGATTCTGTTTGAACTTTTACATGCATTTCAAACCCATTGAAATAGGTAAATTCCTAGCGAAAGCAAGGAATTTATTTATAAACTATTCGGGAATTAACAGTTTTTCATTTTGCGCATCAACGATCATTTTGAGCATCCCTTGGGCATCACCTATGATCTACCCACGTGCACTGTCTTTAAAATAGGCGCGTCCGACCAGATAGGGAATGTTCACTTCGACACATTGCAGAAGTACAGTATTCCAGGAAGCGGATACTCGCCACTGAACAAACGGCGATCAACTCTGCTTCAGCGACGCCTCAAACTGTTCTATCGGTACCGGCCTGCTAAATAGATACCCTTGAAATTGAGAACAGCCGCTGCTCAGGAGGAATTGCCGTTGCTCTTCCGCCTCCACCCCTTCGGCAATGACGTCCAGGTTCAGGATTTGTGCCATCGCAATGATAGTACTCACAATTGCTTGGACGCTACTATCGATGGATATATCACGCACGAACGACTGATCGATTTTGAGCTGGTCGAGCGGTAACTGTTTGAGATATTGCAAGGATGAATATCCGGTACCGAAGTCGTCCAGTGATAACTGGACACCGATCTCATTCAATGCGTTCATGGTTGTAATGGTGGCCTCGATGTTTTCCAGCATTATGCTTTCAGTCAATTCCAGCTTAAGCTTCATTGGATTGATAGCATGGCGTTCCACAACTGCTTGCACTTGAGCCACGAAATCAGCCTGATGGAATTGCTTGGCGCTTACGTTTACCGCCATCGTCAGGTCACGGGTAAGAGCATCTTGCTGCCATAACTTGAGCTGGTCGCAAGCGGTCTCCAGTACCCATTGCCCGATGGGCAGGATCAGCCCAGTTTCTTCCGCCAGCGGAATGAATTGGGCCGGAGATACTTGTCCGCGCACTGGATGTATCCAACGGATCAATGCCTCTGCTCCCAATGGACGATGTGAACTATCCACCTGTATCTGGTAATGCAGATGTAACTCCTGGAACTCGAGTGCGTTGTGTAATTCCGCTTCTAGTGAGACACGGGCAGAGATGCTTTCCTGCATCTGCCTATCAAAGAAACGTAGCGCGTTGCGGCCAGCCTTTTTGGCCTGATACATCGCGATATCGGCTTGTTTCATCAATTCTTCTGTTTCATGTTTGCCACTAAACAGGGTGACCCCGATGCTGCCGGTGCAGCGGTATATATTCTTGTCAAGCCGGTATGGCTGGCTAAGGGCAGCGAGGATCTTCTCGCCTATGGCTTCGGTCTGTGCTGCCGCTTCAATTGGGTGCTGGCTCAGTTCTAGCAACATCACCACGAATTCATCTCCACCCAGACGGGACACAGTGTCGACCTCACGTATGCAAGACACCAATCGTTGCGTGACTTGTTTCAGCAGCATGTCTCCCATATCGTGACCAAGTGTGTCATTGATGTTTTTGAAATTATCCAGGTCAATGAATAACAGCGCACCGATCCGACCGCTACGCGCACTCGAAGCCAATGCCTGCTGAAGCCGATCCATTAGAAGCAGACGGTTGGGTAGATCAGTGAGGTGGTCATGGAAAGCTAAATGCTTAATTTTTTCTTCTGCTGATTTGCGTTCCGTAATATCGAGGTGAGAGCCGACATAATGGGTAATGATGCCGCCATCCCCTCTGACGGCCGAGATGGAAAGCCATTTTGGATAGATCTCGCCATTTTTACGACGATCCCAGATTTCTCCCTGCCATGCTCCAGTGCTGTGTATTGACTCCCACATTGCGCGGTAAAACTCAGCGTCATGTCGGTCAGACTTGAGCAGGCTAGGTGTTCGGCCCACGACTTCCTGTTCTGTATAGCCAGTTGACTGGGTAAATGCATGATTGACCCGCAGGATCACTCCATCCGCATCGGTGATCATCAAGCCTTCTTGAGACTCGAAAGCGGTGGCTGCGATGAGCTGATTTACCTCAGCCCGCTTGCGTTCGGTAATGTCGAATAATGTGACCAAGTGAGTTCCAGAAACACTGTCATGTAAGGATGACGCACTGACCAAGAAAGTGCGTACCACGCCATCCTTGCACAGTACATTTAACTCCATGGCAGGAAAGGGTCTGTTTGTGCGCTTTGCTTCCTCCAAATTGTTCTGCCAGCTATCGGCCACCCATTGTCGGTATTTTGGATCTGGATAAGCACGGGGCCACCAATCATTCAGCGTGTGGATTTCGTCTAAGGTATATCCAACGGTTGTTATGAACGCTTTGTTCAGGTAAGTGATGTTTCCATGCTCATCGTTCATCGCAAGAGGTACGGGAGTTGCCTCGATGATGGCACGGAGTTTTGCTTCGCTATTTCGGATGACAATCTCGGCCTGTTTGCGTTCGGTAATGTCTTCCACACTTGACCAGATGTAGCGCTCGCCTCCCCTCTCAATAATACGACCGGATAGCTCGACCGGCACTAGATGACCATCCTTTCGGATGTATTCTTTTTCGTAGGGGCCATAACTTCCAGTCGAATTGAGACTTGCCAGTTGAGCCTGTTCTTGTTCGGCATATTTATTTGGGGTGATATCCCAATAGCTCAGTGACAAGGTTTCTTCGATAGTGCGGCCGAGTATGCTGGCGTAGGCTTCGTTGACGTCCACAATTTTGCCGTCCATGCTGCAAAGCACAAGGCCGGTTGGCAGGCTCTCAAACAGCGTGCGGTTGTATCGTTCGCTTTCTTTCAGAGCCGTTTCATAATTTTTGCGCTCGGTGATGTCGCGGGTTACCCCCAACATCGAAGTGATCTGACCTTGCGCATCTCTCAACGGCACTTCATAAGTTTCCAGCCAGCGGTGCGTGCCTTTAAGGCCTACCACTTCGAATTCCAGGTGGCCGGATTCGCCTGCAAAGACGCGCCGCATCAATTCCACAAAGGCCTTCCGATGTTGAGGTGCCACGATGCCCTGCGCTTTTTGTCCGATAAGCTGCCCGGGCGTATCCGCTTCCAACATGCGCAAACCGGCAGAGTTCATCTGCAGTACAGTTCCGTCGTTCGCCAATAATTTCACACATTCCGGTTCAGTCTCGATGATGGTACGCAGTTGCCATTCGCTTTGTTGCAAAGCCACTTCGGCCTGCTTGCGTCCGGACTGCAATGCCACGACCATCAACTCGATAAATACAAGAGTGAAGAAAAACGCCCATAGCTGAAACAACCCTTGTTGAGTGTCGTGTGAAATAAAAGGTCCGAACCCCTGTCCGGTTGAGAATACAACTAAGAATACTGACAGCAGCACGCACAGTGAGGCACCCATCACACTGAATCGCATCGCCGCCCAAACAATTGTAGGTAACCCTAAAAAGGACAACTGATGCGAGTAGACGAGTTCATTTCCGCCATAATAAAACAACCAGCAATAGACAGCGAACGTGGTCACAAACCAAACCGAAAGTTCCAACCGCTGCGCCGATACAATTTTCAATTCGGCTCGGGAAATGTTAAGCAGCAGCGGCGCTGCCAGCAACACGCCCAAGAAATCACCCGCCCACCAGGACAGCCACGCCGAGCCGAACTCCTGCATGGGCAACACTTTGAGTATCACCAGACTGCTCACGCCGCCGCTGGCGCTGACTAGCATCCCTATGGCGGCGGATATAGCTAGCCACAAAATGTCGTAGATACGATCTAGTGCGAAATGAATTTTTTGTCGACGCAATAACCAGACAGTAAGTAACGGGGCTAGTGTATTACCAAACGCGATACTAAAGTCCAGCAACGGAGAAAAATCAATTGAAAAATTGGTGGCGAAAGAACCGAGAAAAATTCCGCCCCAGCAGATATAACCCCAACGCAATAATGCCGCGACGGCAATGCCGGTGGGCAGCCAGATCAAGGTGATATGAGAACCCACATAAGGAATCGCCAGTCCCAGCCTGCCACAGGCAAAGTAAACCAGCGCAACAAATAGCAGTTTCGCAGCGAGCTGATATTGCCGCATGTAATCAGGGGTCATTGCATATATAGTTGGATCATAAAGTTAAGATATATTAAATCCTAGAAAAACGAGAACCCTACTAGCTCCATCAAAGGTTACTCCGATAAAATAGAGCACCAGAGTGGCTAACACCACTGCATGATAGATGCTTAATCGAATCTGTGCTTAGGTCAAGGGCGAGATGGTTGCTTTGATCATAGGGTTATTCTATGCTTTTACTGCGAGATACGACTTTCCACTCTTTATCTTTTTCGCCAACCAAAGATTGAGTTTCATACTATCAATTCTTTCCAATCCCACTGGACAAGCCTATCTCTCAGAAGGTCGTCATGAGTATCAGCAACGCCTCTTATATGTGATTTTCAGCAGAGAGAACCTGAACATCAAGACCTTGGCGCAGACGATCAATGCGACATTCAGTAGGCAAGGAAGGATGTTCCTAAAATATTGCCAGTAGGGCTGACTGACGAATACGCCGCAGACAAGAGCCGCCAGTCCATTGGGATTGCATTCATGCGTAAGAACGATCTGGCTGTCGTACCGTTGCACGATGTCCTAGCCAGGCTTAAATTAAAATTCGAATAAATTCTATCGTTGAGATAAAACGTGAATTCCGGCGTTAGTCATACACCAGTTAGGAGGAAGAAAGAAAAAGTACGATCCCTTGCTCAGAGCAATAGCTACTCAACATTTCTTGAGCTGGCAAAAGCTGATGGCGAAGACGTTGATAGCCTTCGGCTATTGCTGATTTTACTAAATGCTCACCCCAAGCTGACAGCGCATTCACGTATCTTCGAAAACCTGCCGCTCATCCTGGATATGCCACCTATCACTCACGCGGGGTCATCTGGGAAGCTTAAATGGGGTAATCAAGTAACCATTTGGAAAAATCTCTGCAACTGGGTGGTGCGCAGTAAGTCAAAATTCGAACAAGACGAAAATCTAAAATGGTTTGTCTATTCATATCCAATGGTTCCATCTGGAACCATTGTTAAAGAAGCTCCTCAACCATTGAACCAAACGGTCCAGGCTTTACCCGGCATGCCGTGTGTTCAAGCATATTCAATCGACATGCCAGCAACCCCGAGCTCATACCGATTCCAAGGCCCAATACAGTTGCCTACCAATACCTATCCATACTGTCCTTGGTATATGCAGTCGTTATATGGTAAATTCCTCAAGCATCTGGATGTCCGTTATCTGATGTTTTCGCTAGGCGGTCACCTTGTGCCAACGGATCATGGCGACCGGCAGCTATCGAGCAACATATCACCTGCCATGACCTTCTGGTTCATGCCAAGTAGCCATTGATATAACTGAAATTACTCCGTGTCAGTAACGTTAAATTGTAGGATTCGTAGCCAATCTTGTGCGTATTGTTATCTCGTCCAGTTTTGGTGAACACAACTCAATGAAGCGGTAAGCGAAGCTGCGCAGGTAATGTCCGCGCCGCAAAGCGATGTAAGTTGTATTCGCTCCGAACAGGTGATCGCATTTCAGCATCCGCAAATCGGTATCCTTGGCCGGGAGGAACGCCATTGAAGCGATGATGCCTATGCCCATGCCTAACTCCACATAGGTCTTAATCACGTCTGCGTCCAGCGCCGACATGACGATGTCGGGTGTGATACCGGCGTCGGCGAACGACTGGTCGATCTTTGCGCGTCCGGTCAGCCCTTCGTGGTAGGTGACGATGGGGTATTCGGCAAGTGCCTGCAAGGTCAGCGGCTGCACTTTCTCCAGCGGATGCCCTGCGGGCACGATCACAGCGTGATACCAGGTGTAATACGGGAACGTATCCAGCTTGGTGACATCATGCAATGCTTCCGTCGCTACACCGATGTCTGCCTCGCCGCTCAACAGCATGGACACGATCTCATTCGGACCGGCTTGATGCAGCTTGAGATGTACCTTGGGGAACGCCTTTTTGAACTCGGGTATCACTTTTGGCAAGGCATAGCGTGCCTGTGTGTGCGTGGCAATCACGGTGAGCTGGCCCTCGTCACGCTTGCTGTATTGTTCGACTAGACTCTTGATGTTGTTCGCATCCAGCAGGATGCGTTCGACGATCTCCAGCAACTCGCGTCCCGGATCGGTGAGGCCGAGCAGGCGCTTGCCTTTGCGCACGAAGAGTTCCACGCCCAATTCATCTTCAAGGTCTTTGATGTGCTTGGATACCCCGGATTGCGAAGTGAACAGCGCGTTGCCCACCTCGGTGAGATTGAAGTTGCAACGTGCCGCCTCGCGGATGATCCTAAGCTGCTGAAAGTTCATCTTTCACTCCTGACTCAAAAACACGATATTGGCGGGGACGGATGAACACCTTGTCACCGGCACTCAGCGGCGCAGTATCGAAACGCTCTCGACTGAGTTCGATCTCGATAAATTCGCTGCTACCGTCCGCCACCACTTCAACTCGCACCACCGATCCGATGGCACGCACCAGTTTAACTTCTACTTGCAACGCGGTGTTATCTTGCGGCTTGTGGCTGATGTCGATGTCGTGCGGGCGAACATAAGCCACCGCATCACCGTGCTGCTGCGTCCACGGCGCATGTTCGCGGCTGTGGAACAGGTTTACGTTGCCGATGAACTGGTAGACAAACGGTGTGGCCGGTGCAGCATACACCTCGTCTGGTGTGCCGATTTGCTCGATTACTCCCTTGTTCATTACCACTACTCGATCCGCTACTTCCAGCGCCTCTTCCTGGTCATGTGTAACGAAGATGCTGGTGATGTGCAGTTCGTCATGCAGACGGCGTAGCCAGCGGCGCAATTCCTTCCGCACCTGTGCATCGAGCGCACCGAACGGCTCATCCAACAGTAAAATCTTCGGCTCAACCGCAAGCGCACGCGCCAGTGCGATGCGTTGCCGCTGCCCGCCGGAAAGCTGCGCGGGGTAACGGTCGGCAAGCCAATCCAGTTGCACAAGGCTCAGCAGCTCATGCACACTGCGTTTGATCTCCGCTTCCTTGGGACGCTGCTTCTTCTGCTTCACGCGCAAGCCGAAAGCTACGTTCTCGAATACCGTCATGTGGCGGAACAGCGCGTAATGCTGGAACACGAAACCGACATTGCGTTCGCGGGCATCGCGTTGCTCGACATCTTTGCCGTGGAACAGCAGCTTGCCAGAATCCGCCACGTCCAGTCCGCCAATGATCCGCAGCAGCGAAGTCTTGCCGCAGCCGGACGGACCGAGCAGCGCAAGTAGCTCGCCGCTGTTCACTTCCAGATTGATGTTATCCAGCGCTTTGTAGTTGCCGAACTGTTTGTTGAGATTCTCTATCGTAATGCTCATCGTCATGCTCCGTGATGCAAAGGTTCACCGCTGCGCTTCGCCTGCCATTCGACCAGCGACTTCATCACCAGCGTGACCAGCGCCAGTAAAGCCAGCAGCGATGCCACTGAAAATGCGGCGACAAAGTTGTATTCGTTGTAAAGGATCTCGACGTGCAGCGGCATGGTGTTGGTCATGCCACGGATGTGGCCGGACACCACTGAAACCGCGCCAAATTCGCCCATTGCCCGCGTGTTGCATAGGATCACGCCATACAGCAGCCCCCACTTGATGTTGGGCAGCGTCACGCGCCAGAAGGTCTGCCAGCCAGATGCGCCGAGTGACACTGCCGCTTCTTCCTCTTCCTTGCCCTGCGCCTGCATCAGTGGAATCAGCTCACGCGCAATGAACGGAAAAGTGACAAAGATGGTGGCGAGCACAATGCCGGGAACGGCGAAGATCAGTTTGATGTCATGCGCCTGCAACCACGGACCGAACCAGCCCTGCGCACCGAACAGCAGCACATAGACCAATCCGGACACTACTGGGCTGATCGCGAACGGCAGGTCGATCAACGTGATCAGCAGGCTCTTGCCCTTGAACTCAAACTTGGCGATAGCCCATGCTGCCGCGATGCCGAACACCAGATTTGCTGGAACGGCGATGGCCGCGACAAGAAAAGTCAACTTGATCGCCGACCACGCATCTGGCTCCTGCAATGCTTTCCAGTACAAGCCCCAACCCTTGCTCAACGCCTGAGTGAACACTACGATGAGAGGCATGCCGAGGAACACCAGGAGATAGGCCAGTGCCACGCCTATGAGCAACAGCGTCACGCCAGTCGATTCGTGGGTGGAGATTTTTCTGGTTATTGAAACTTGAGACATTTTTATTCCGATTCAGCATTCATGAACAGCATGTAGGGTGGATAAGCGCAGCGCATCCACCAACCCACACATGAACATGAATTCTGGTGGATGCGCTGCGCTTATCCACCCTACGCATTGGAGATTCTGTCTTTCACAGCTTTGAATAAAGATACTCATCAACGATTTCCCCTGCGGCTGCTCCACCACTGCAACGCATTGATGGATAGCAGCAACACAAACGAGATCAGTAACATCGCCACCGCAATCGTGGTCGCGCCTGCATAGTCGTATTGCTCCAGCTTGGCGACGATCAGCAGCGGTGCGATCTCCGAGATGTACGGCATGTTGCCCGCAATAAAAATCACCGAACCGTATTCGCCAATGGCGCGTGCGAAGGCCAGCGCGAATCCGGTTAGCAATGCCGGGTAAATTGCTGGGAAGATCACGCGGCGGAATACATCCAGGCGTCCAGCGCCCAGGCTGGCCGCGGCTTCTTCCACTTCGGCCTCTACATCTGCGAGCACCGGCTGCACCGTGCGCACCACAAACGGCAGACCGATGAAGGTGAGCACGACCACGATGCCAAGCGGGGTGTATGCCACCTTGATGTCATGCGCAGCGAAATACTGTCCGAGCCAGCCGTTTGGCGCATACAGCGTGGCAAGTGTGATGCCCGCCACGGCAGTTGGCAGGGCGAACGGAAGGTCCACCAAAGCATCTACGATGCGCTTGCCGGGAAAGGTGTAGCGCACCAACACCCAGGCCACGATTAGCCCGAAGAATGCGTTGATGACCGCCGCTACGAAGGAAGTAAAAAATGTCACACGCAACGAAGCCAGTACGCGGTCGCCGGTGACAACATGCCAGAAACCGCCCAAGCCCAATGTTGCCGATTTGACAAACAACGCGGACAGCGGGATCAACACTATTAGCGAAAGATAAAGTAGCGTAAAACCCAGCGCCAGATTGAATCCGGGCAGCACGCTAAGGGCACGAAACTGAGACATCGCATATTCCTGTTCTTGGATAAGAGCGCAGTTTATCCATGCGTTACCATGCAGGAAAATAATAAAGTATGCTTTGGTTAGCATTTATTGGAATAAGCATCGTTCTCGGCGACTTGCTGATTTTCCCAGCTAATAAAAATAAAAACAGGGGCAATAACTACCCCTGAAACTAGGTATTGCGCCTATGGGGAGAGAAGAATCTTAAGCAGCTAGTAGCTCAGGTCGACAAAGCTGACTCCGTTTATCTGCCGAGGATTCTGAGCGTTCAAGGTAGTAACCTTGCAGCAAGTCGGCTCCAAGTTGGCTGGCGGTCTTAAGTTGTCCTGCAGTTTCGATACCCGTGATGGCGACTTGCACCCCGTTGTTGTGAAATTTGTCCACTAAACTGGAGATCACTCCCGTCAAACTTGGCGTGTATTCTGTTGCGCGAATCAACGTACCGTCCAGCTTGACGATGTCCGGTTTCAGTTTGAGCATTCTTTCCAAACTGGATTGTGCTGTTCCAAAATTATCCACCGCGATCTTGTAGCCTAAGCTACGGTAATTACTCACCGCCTCCTCCAGACGTAGCGAATCTTTCACTTCAGACTCCTTGATCTCGATCACTACACGTGAAGTATCCACCGAGTAGTAGTGAAGAATCTGCTCGAAGGTGCGTCCGTGGTCGCTGACACTGGTCAGCAAACGCGGATGAACATTCAAAAATAGCAGCTCATACTCTGGAAACCGCTTTGAATGGTTCAGTAGGTGGATAGTGCGCACCAGACGGTCGAACAATACTAATCGGTTTGCTTTTACGGCCTCATCAAATGCTGCATCTGGTGTTAATTCGCCATGTTCAAGGGTGGAGGAACGCAGGAATGCTTCACGCCCCACCACCTTTCCGTCTGCTCTCAACACAGATTGAAAAGCACTGGATAGGCGCATCCCCATGAAATTGCACACCAAGCCCTCGCGCCCAGCGTCAATCAGGTTGTATTCATCGAGATCGAGAAAAAGGTAGTTACGTAGTAATAGCCTCAAATACTTGTATGGGTGTGCCATGATTGCTCCTACTTCTTGGCGTAGATTTTATCGAACACGCCGCCATCGGCGAAGTGAGTCTTCTGCGCTTTGGTCCAGCCGCCGAACACTTCATCGATGGTGATCAGGTTCAACTTGGGGAACTGCTTCGCGTAATTTCTCGCAACCTTTTCATCGATTGGCCGATAGAAATTCTTCGCGGCGATCTCCTGGCCTTCTGGCGAATACAAGTATTCCAGATACGCTTCGGCCACTTTTCGAGTGCCGTGCTTATCCACGTTTTTGTCCACCACAGTCACCGGCGGTTCAGCCAGGATGCTCAAGCTGGGTGCAACGATGTCGAACTTGTCCGGACCGAGTTCTTTCACAGCAAGGAAGGCTTCGTTCTCCCAAGCCAGCAACACATCGCCGATACCGCGTTCAACGAAGGTGGTGGTGGAGCCGCGTGCACCGGAATCCAGCACTGGCACGTTGGCATACAGTTTGGCTACAAATTCCTGCGCTTTGGTTTGGTCGTTACCATTGTGCTTAAGCGCATAGCCCCAGGCCGCCAGATAGTTCCAGCGTGCGCCGCCGGAAGTCTTCGGGTTCGGAGTGATGACGGCTATGCCGGGTTTTACCAGATCGCCCCAATCCTTGATGTTTTTTGGATTGCCTTTACGCACCAAGAACACGATAGTTGAGGTGTATGGCGAGCTGTTGTGCTTCAAACGTGTTTGCCAGTTGGCCGGAACCAGATCACTCTTGGTCGCAAGTGCATCGATGTCGGCAGCCAGTGCGAGTGTCGCTACGTCTGCTTCCAATCCGTCGATGATGGCGCGTGCCTGTTTTCCGGAACCGCCGTGCGATGCACTGATGATAGCGTCATCGCCAGTTTTGGCCTTCCAGTACTTGGCAAACGTGGCGTTGTAGTCTTGGTAAAGCTCACGTGTGGGATCGTAGGATACGTTGAGCAACTTGATTTCAGCCGCCTGCGACGTTCCAGACAAAAGTGCCGCTATCAAGGTCAGCGCGGTGAGTGTAGATCGATTCATGTTTTCTCCTAAATTGTGATGTTCGTGAAGGTAAATTCACGATGGGCGCATCTTAGGAAACCGATCTGGGCGCGTGAACCAATTTATTTTCTAATCGTTAGCTGTTTTTTGAATAAGTGGATGAGCAAGCGGCAGGTCGGAGGAGAGACATATCAGAGTGCTTAGTAGGGGGAAGAGTTTTAATGACCACAGAGTATCGGCCTCTTCCATTCGCGACCGTCCGGTTTCAGGCAGCGAAATAACAACATTCGTATTTCTGCTGAGTGTCGATAGCACGCAGTCGTATTTCGAAAAAGCTGCCGTTCGAGATGATTCCCGCACCTATGACTGGTGAAGGTTCCATACCGGCCGTTGGTTCACCTAGATGCCACCGGCAGCAATGGGCCGAATTCAGACCATCTCCAATTCGGCCTTATGTAGCACTCCACATAAGGCAGACAACCGGCCCCCTCTCGGACCTTTTATGGCACGGTGACTTACCGTCGAAATACTCAAAACTAGAAAGATGCAAAATATTGTTGGGTACAGAATGGGCACAATTGGGGCACAGAATGGGCACGAGAAATTTTGCTGCAGAATGAGTGACTATAAGTCACATGACCATAAGTCTGAATTTGGCGCGCCCGACAGGAGTCGAACCTGTGACCCTTGGCTTCGGAAACCAATACTCTATCCAACTGAGCTACGGGCGCATTTTGGGAAGGCGCGCAGTATAACGGTTTTTATCCGTGCTGCGCGACAGGAAGTACAGCTGCAAGGTCATGGGCGAAAAAAACCCCGCCGGTCGGGGCGGGGTCGGTAGCTCGGTTGATCGCCGTTTCAGTGTGCGGTTGCCGCCTCGGCATTGATGCCGGTGTTCTGGCGCACATAGAGTTCGTCCCACATGTCTTCAGCACGTTTATCGCGGGTGAACAGCGAACCCAGGATCACCATCAAAAAGCCCAGCGGGATGGAGATCAGGCCGGGGTTCTTCAACAGGAACCAGGGCTTCTCCAGACCCATGATGCTGGCGGTCTGGCCCTCGAACTTCTTGATGTCATCCTCGGCCTTGGCTTTGGCCTTCTCAGTCGCGACGATGTCCTTTTTCACCTTGGCGATATCGTCCTGCGCCGCCTTGAGCGCGGCCGGATCGGTCAGCGCGGGCAAGGAAGCTTCCAGCGGTTGCAGCTTCGCATTCAATCCCGCCAGTTTCTCGACGACACCCGGTTTCGCCGGTTTTTCCACAGAGGCCGGTTTGGCGGGTGCAGATGCCACACAGCCATCCAGTGCAAACAATTCACACGTAAAGCTGGATGCCGGTTTGGCGGGTTGTGCCTCCTTGGCGGGCACGGCAGGTTCGCCATCCAGCACTTTTTTTGCCGCAGAAACCACGGCCTTAGGATAGGTCATGTTGGGTGAAACCAGCACTAGTACGATAGCCGTCAGCGAACCGACTATCATGCCGGCGATAATGCCGGTCGTGTTGCACTTCTTCCAGTACAGCGTCAGGAACACCGCGGGCAGGTTGCTCGATGCCGCGACCGCAAAAGCCAGCGCGACCAGATGCGCGACGTTCTGCCCCTTGGCCAGGATACCGACGGTGATCGCGATCACGCCGACGATGCCGGAAGCAACGCGAGCTGCCATCACTTGCTCCTTGGGTGTCGCATGGTCGCCACGGATCACGCCAACGTAGATGTCATGCGCCATCGCGGAAGCCGCCGCCAGCACCAGGCCGGCGACCACCGCGACGATGGTCGCGAACGCGACTGCCGCCACGAAAGCCAGGAAGAAGTTGCCCAGCATGGAGTTTTCGCCACCGCCCAGGAATTGCGCGAGCAATGGGCCGGCCATGTTGCCGCCCGCATCGACAGAGGCGATCTTGGCCGAACCGACCAGCATCGCCGCGCCGGTACCGAGGAACAGCGTCAACACATAGAAGCCGCCGATGATGCCCATCGCCCAGATCACCGAGGTACGTGCGGCTTGTGCGGTCGGTACGGTGAAGAAACGCATCAGGATGTGCGGCATCCCCGCAGTACCCAGCACCAGCGCCATGCCCAGCGAAATCTGGTCGATCGGATTTTTCAGGAACAGGCCGGGCTCAAGGAAGCGCTGACCGAGTTCCTCCTTGCTCATGCCCGCTGCGGAATCGCCCAGCAGCTTGGCGACCTGCGCGACCACTTTTTCATCGCCGACCACGGCTTGCAGATAGGCCGGCAGACTGAATCCGTAAGGCGACCAGACCAGGAATACCAGGATGATGGAAGCCGTCACCAGCAGCACCGCCTTGATAATTTGCACCCAGGTCGTCGCCTTCATGCCGCCGAACACCACGTAAGCCAGCATCAGTATCCCGACACCGATCACCGAAATTTCGTAGTCGATGCCGATCAGTGTCTTGATCAGCACGCCGCCGCCGACCATTTGTGCGGTCAGGTAGAAAGTGGAGACGGTGATCGTGGAAAGCGCCGCGACGACCTTGGTTTTCTTCGGGTCGTTGCGGAAAGCCAGAATGTCGCCCATCGTGTACTTGCCGATGTTGCGGCAGGGTTCGGCGATCACCAGCAGCACGGTGATGTAAGCCACCAGCCAGCCCACCGAATACATGAAGCCATCATAGCCGTACAGCGAGATCAGCCCGGCGATGCCGAGAAAGGACGCAGCGGACAAATAATCGCCCGCAATCGCCCAACCGTTCTGGATGCCGCTAACCGATCGGCCCGCCGCATAAAACTCGGAAGTGGTATGCGTGGTGCGTGCCGCCCAGAAGGTGACCGCCATCGTGATCGCGATAATCACGCCGAACACCGCGAAAGTCATCCATTTAAATTCGTCCGCCACCGCGCCACCCGCCGCATAGGCTGCGGAGCAGCCCAGTGTGGCGATCGAGGCCAGGAAAAAGCTGAAGTAGTTTTTGTTCATTGCATTCTCCCGCTTTTTACTTCATTGATGATCTCTTGTGCGCTAACGTCGAACTCGGCGTTCGCCTTTTTCGAATACACGAACGCAATTGTCCAGGCCACGACAAACTCGGACAGCGCAAACAGGATGCCGACGTTGACGACGCCCCATACTTTGGTCTTGAACAAATCCTGGTAATACGCCGCACCTATCGGCAACATGAAGTAATAGATGATGGAAAAAACCATCAGTCCCCAAAGAAAAAAAGTTTTTTTGCGATGTAAGGCCTGAAATTTGGGATGTGCATCGATCGCCATCCAATTGATATTTGATTTGGACATATTTTTTCTCCGTCAAGACAATCAACAATGTCAGGTGCGGAAACCCTGACCCGCTTGTACAACGGAGGCAAGATTACGTTAAGCGGCGGGGTTATGCAACGCGAAAGAAGGCAACAAAATCCTATTTTTGCTAGGGGATTGATGTCAGTTTACGCCGCTGATCCAGCGTTGCGCCTTTTCCAGATCGAGCAGTCCGGCGAAATCGGTAATATTTTTTTTGTCGGCCTGAGCGAGCGCGGTCATGAACAGCTGTGCGGTGACCAGCGCATCCGCCAGCGCATTGTGGCGCGCATCATTTCGTATCGTGAAATGATCGATCCAGTCGTCGAGCGATCTGTATCTGCCCGCCAACGCCGGATTCAGCGCAGGCATCAGGTAAGCCATATCCAACCAGGGATGGCGGAAAGTCATTCCGAGATACTGGCGCAACGCGCGCTGTATCATCGTCTGGTCGAAGGTGACGTGAAACGCGACCAGCGGATCTTTGCCCAGGTAATCGAGAAAATCCAGCAGCGCATCGGCGGCGGGAACGCCTTCGGTCTGCGCCGCGCCGCCTATCCCGTGCAGCAGGATATTATCTTTGTGGCTGGCCGTTGCCTGTTGCAGCACCACTGCGAAACTGTCTCCGATCGCAATCTGCCCGTTCACCACAGCCACCGCACCGATCGAAATCAGATGATCTTCCATCAGGTTGAGCCCGCTGGTCTCCACGTCCACCACCACGCAACGCCGATTTCTGAACGGCACATCCCGTGCCGCACGCGGCAATGCCTGCCAGGCCTCCAGGCGTTGCCGCTGTTGCGCCGTAAGTTCCGCACATCCGCCAAACCAGCGCGCCAGCCTAGCGAACATGATTAATCCTGGTGTTGCAAACTGACATGCTCGTTTCCCCCACCCTAATCCTGATGGAACAGCTAGTGTAGCGTTGCACTGTTGATTAAACTTAATGAAGTTATCGAGCAAGTCCTTTGTGGGAGCGGCTTTAGCCGCGATGCGGGCAATAAACTCGAGCGACCAATCGCGGCTAAAGCCGCTCCCACTGGAGAAGTTAAGTTCCAAACAGAATGCAACACTACACTAGCCATTCGACTAAACCCGCAAGCGGCCATGTCGCTGACTATCCACCGATGGGAGAGAGGATAAACGTGAAGTGGGGTAAGCAGGCAAGCCGCGAAGCGGATGCTCGCAAGGGCAATTTTCAATTCTGCCCTCACAGGTGATACTCCAGCGCCAGCCTGGCCTGCAGCTTGCGCGCCTGGCGAAAAGCCTCTTTAAGAATGCGCCTGTCCAGCTCGTTCAAGTGTTCCGGGTCGATCCGGTTATCCAGTGCATCGTCGCTGACACCCCGTGTCTTCTGCTCGTCGTGATGGCGCATGCGCAACACCTGGATGAACAGGAAGGCATCTATCCATGCTTCAATTTCAGAGGGATGCACCTTCATCTTCGCGGCGCTTGCCCGCAGGCGCTGGATCGTGCTGGTCGGTATCACGCCCGCCGCCAGACTGAAGATGCGGGCCGCATCCACGAACGGCGTGATGCCGTTGAGCTTAAGATCGAGCGTATGCTCCTTGCCGACCACGAAATCGCGCACCACGCCGAGCGGCGGGCGTATTCTCGTCGCGTTATCGGCCATCTGGTGCAGGAAACGGCTATGGTCGCTTGCGACCCTGACCAGCCACAGGCGCAATTCTTCGGCGAGCTTATGCTCGCCATGCAGCGCACGAAAATCGAAAAAGATCGAGGCATGCAGCAGCGCTTCCGGCGTGCCGTTGGTGATCCAGCCGAAAAAGGTGCGCTTCCATTCTTCCAAAGACAGACACCATTGCGGATTCGACGCCATCATATTGCCCCGGCACAACGGAAAGCCGCACAAGGCCAGCGTATCGTTGATATTTTTGGCCACCGGCAACAATTGCGCACGCACCTGGTCCGCAGTCATGCCGTCCGGCGCGGTAAAGATCAGCGCATTGTCCTGGTCGGTGCTCAAGGTCTGTTCAAATCTGCCTTCCGAACCCAATGCCATCCAACACAGCCTCTCTGCAAGCGCGGCATCAACTCGCTTGGTGCATTCCAGTTCGACCACGCGCGCCGTGAGCAGATCGTTGAACGTGGAGATGAACTGGGTCAGCTGTTCAGCCGCCACCCCTTGCGCCATCATGTTGTGCGCCATGCTGCGGATATCGGCTGCGGCCTGCTGCAAGTCCTCGACATTCCGGGCATGGCGTATCGCCGAGCCGACCTGGCGCAAGCCCACTCTTTGCAACGCAAACAAGTCCTTCTCCGATACCAGCCCGATCAATCGCCCGTTTTCAACCACCAGCACGTGGCGGAATCCCTGCCTGGCCATCATCAACGCGGCCTCATAAGCCAAGGCCTGCGGGGGCAGCGTGGTCAACCGGGTGGTCATCACCGCCATCACCGGCTGATCCAGCTCGATCTGGGGTAGCGCGATGCGTTCCAATACATCGGGCAAGGTCAGGATGCCCAGCGGGCGACCGGCCTCGTCTACCGCCACCATCGATCCGATGCGTGACTCGTGCATTTGCTTGAGCACATCGCGCACGCTGGCTTGCGGCGCGCAAGTGATCGGTGCGCGGCGGATGATCGCGGACAAAGGGCTGGTCAGCGGTTGCTGCCCGGCACTCGATTGTGTGTACTGGGCCTGGATGACTTGCTTGGAATGCTCCAGCAGATTGGCGATACGGCGCGTGCAAAAATCCCGAAACGGTGCGCTCATGCCGAGCAGGGTATGAAAATCCGCAACCGGCAATTCGTAGCAAAATGTGTCTTTGCCCGCACGGTAAACGCTGGCCACCGGGCGATGTGCCAGCAACGCCCCGAGCGGAAAACATTCGCCTTCCGATAATTCCAGCCAGGTGTCCGCCTCGCTGGCATGGGCGACATTCTGCTCGCCCTGCACCATGCCCTGCTTGATGACAAGAAAGCGCTCCGCCACACCCGTTTCCGGCGAGACGATCACCTCGCCCTGCGCGTAATAAGCAAGCTTCATGCGTTCCAGCATCCACAGCAGATGCGCCGGTTCCATCCGGTCGAACGGCACATGTGCGGCAAGGAAAGCCAGCTGTGATGAATGTATGGCGCTCATGTCAGATAGGGCGACAGGCAAGATATGGTTTATTATAACCGCACGTTTAACACCGACTCTGCCATGCCACACACCAACCCCGGCCCCGAAGAAATTTTCCGCCTCCTTTGCTCGATACGCACCATTGCGGTCGTGGGTCTGTCGCCGAATCCGGCCCGCCCCAGCTTCCGCGTCGCGCAAGGCTTGCAAGGCAAGGGTTATCGCATCATTCCTGTGCGGCCTTTGGTTGACGAGGTATTGGGCGAAAAGGCCTATCCCGATCTGGAGAGCCTCACCGAATTGCCGGACATCGTCGATGTATTCCGTTCTCCCGAACACGTGCCTGCGATTGTCGAAAGCTGCATCAAGCTCGGGGTCAGAAATCTGTGGCTGCAGGATGGCGTCGTGCATGAGGAAGCCGCATTACGCGCCCGGCAAGCCGGCATCAATGTGATCATGAATCGCTGCATGTGGCGCGATGCGGTACAGTCAGGCGCACATCCGCAATGATCCAAAAGAACCGCTGCGCCTGGGCCGGAGATGACGCCTTGTATCAGGCTTATCACGATTGTGAATGGGGGGTGCCGCTGCATGATGATCAGCGCCTGTTCGAGTTTCTGCTACTGGAAGGTGCGCAGGCGGGGTTGAGCTGGATCACCATCTTGCGCAAGCGCGATCACTATCGCGCTGCCTTCGATAATTTCGACGCGATGCGCATTGCCGCTTACGATGCAAATAAAATAGAATCGCTGCTGCAGAATGCGGGTATTGTGCGCAACCGTTTGAAAGTTGCAGCCGCCGTGGTCAACGCAAAAAAATTTCTCGATGTGCAAAGCGAATTCGGCGGCTTTGATCGATTCATCTGGCAGTTCGTCGCGGGCCAACCCAGACAGAATGCCTGGCGCAGCCATGCAGATATCCCGGTCAGCACCCCGGAATCGAAAGCGATGAGCAAAGAACTGAAACGTCGCGGCTTCAAATTTGTCGGAGCGACGATTTGTTATGCCTATATGCAGGCGACCGGCATGGTCAATGACCACACCACGCATTGCTTCCGGCACAGGGAATTACAATAATTTAACGGAGATATCGCAGTGTTGCTCAAGTTCACCAAAATGCACGGCGCAGGCAATGATTTTGTCGTGCTCGACGGCATGCGCCAACAGTTTGCATTGACGCCGGAGCAATTGCGCCTGCTGGCCGACCGGCATTTTGGTGTAGGTTGCGACCAGATCTTGCTGGTCGAAAAAGCCGAAAACAAGGAAGCCGATTTCCGCTATCGCATCTTCAATGCCGATGGCGGTGAAGTCGAGCAGTGCGGAAATGGCGCGCGTTGCTTTCTGCGTTTTGTTTATGACCAGAAGCTCACCAGCAAACGCGAAATCACCGTCGAAACGAAGAGCGGTCTGATCAGCCCGCGCCTGGAGCAGGACGGGCGTATCACGGTCAATATGGGCGCGCCTGTCTTCGAACCCGCGCTCATTCCTTTTGCAGGCGGCAGCGGTGCGGTCAGCGAACTGCTGGAAGTCTCCGGCGAAATATTGAACATCAGCGCCGTGTCGATGGGTAATCCGCACGCGGTGCAGGTGGTGGAAGATATAGAGCGTGCGCCGGTGAAGGAATCAGGCCCGCTGATCGAGCATCACCCGCGTTTTCCCAAGCGCGTCAATGCAGGCTTCATGCAAATAATGGATCGCCATTCGATACGCCTGCGCGTATATGAACGCGGCGCGGGTGAAACGCTGTCGTGCGGAACCGGCGCCTGCGCAGCCGCTGTGGCTGGCATACGGCGCGGCTTGCTGGATAGCCCAGTGAACGTCGCCACGCGCGGCGGTTTGTTGACCATCTCCTGGGAAGGGGATGGCCTGCCGGTACAGATGACCGGCCCGGCAATCACGGTATTTGCCGGCGAAATAAATTTATAGGGGGCGGTAATGAGAGCTGAAGAAGTAGCGTTGTATTTGCAGAACAATCCGCAGTTTTTTGAAGAGCATGTCGAAACGCTGACGCAAATCCAGTTGCCCCACCCTCACGGCGGGCGCACGATTTCGTTGAGCGAACGCCAACTGCTGGCTTTGCGCGAGAAAAACAAGGAGCTGGAAAAGACCCTGCGCGACATGATCGCGTTCGCCAAAGAAAACGATGCCTTGCAGCACAAGGTTCACGAATTCGTCATTGCGCTGTTTGCCGCGCGCGACCTGGATACGCTGCAGGAATCCATCCCGCATTTGTTGGGCGATATTTTTGCGATACCGCATGTCGCTCTGCATCTGTGGCAATCCAACCCGCCCAGCGCTGAGATGCTGGCGTTTACCGACGCGCAGGTGCAACCCGTTTGCCTGCATCACGCCGCGCATGACACGGCGTCATGGTTTGCCGAACGCGCCGCGCAATTGCACTCCTACGCCTATTTGCCGCTGCGCGCGGACGGTAAAACCCTGGGAATGCTGGTGATGGCCAGCGAAGACAAGCAACGTTTTTATCCCGGCATGGGCACCGTGTTCCTGCAACGCATTGCCGATTCTGTAAGCAGCGCGCTACACCCGTTTCTGGAATACTGACCACGCGTGCCGGCGAATTGCGAAAATGAAATGACAGCGCCCGCTTCAAGCAAAGCCGATGGAGCTGTACTGAGCGACGGGCCGAATCAACAATTTCTGTTAGGCTACCTGGCGTGGCTGCGCAACGAAAAGCAATATTCCGAATTGACCGCACAAAATTATGCGCGCGACCTCGGACATTTGTTCGAACTGGCTGCAGCAACGCCTTTGGCCGATCTGAAGATACACCATATCCGCCGTTACATCGCACAACTGCACAGCCGCGGATTGGGTGGCCGAACGTTGGCGCGCATGTTGTCGGCCTGGCGCGGTTTCTTTACTTACCTGATGCGCGATCATGGCCTGTCCGATAATCCCTGCGTCGGCCTGCGCGCGCCCAAGTCGGCCAAGTCTTTGCCGCAAGCGCTGTCGCCTGACGAAGCTGCGCGCATGGTCGATCTGCCGGCTGATTCTCGGGAAGCGATACGCGACAAGGCAATATTTGAATTATTTTATTCATCCGGTCTGCGCCTTGCGGAATTGGTCGATCTCGACCCCAATCAACTCGACTTGAACGCCGGTGAAGTGCGCGTCACCGGCAAAGGCAGCAAGACACGCATCGTCCCGATCGGTCAGTTTGCGATCACTGCGTTGCAAGCCTGGCTGGCTGTACGCGACCAGCTTGCCAAAGCTGATGAGACGGCGCTGTTCGTCAGTCAGCGCGGTTCGCGTATCTCGCCGCGCGTGGTGCAGCTGCGCATGAAGCAGTGGGGCATCAGGCAAGGCATAACCAGCAACGTACATCCGCACTTGCTGCGTCACTCGTTCGCCACCCACGTGTTGCAATCTTCCGGCGACCTGCGCGCCGTTCAGGAAATGCTCGGTCATGCCAGCATCTCCACCACCCAGGTTTACACTCATCTCGACTTTCAATATCTCAGCAAGATTTACGATGCTGCGCATCCTCGCGCCAAGAAGAAAGATCCAACATGACCACCCCAAAATCACCCGGCCAAACTCAAGGTAAGCGGGATTTCCGCAACCGGAGCCGGCGCGGCGCACGACCATACACCGAGCAAAGCCACACTGCGCACAGTGAGCCGCAACGCTCTGCCGGACTTGCTAACGCGCAACCCGGTATCGTGCTCAAGTCAGGTCGCGAGAAATCCTTGCTGCGCCGGCATCCATGGATATTCTCCGGAGCTATCGATCGCGTGGATGGAGCACCCGACAGCGGAAGCACGCTGCCCGTGTATGACGCCGCAGGAAATTTTCTCGTCTGGGCGGCTTATAATCCCGATTCGCAAATCAGCGCGCGGGTCTGGTCGTGGCGCGAAGATGAAAGAATCAACGCGGAATTTTTTCGCCGCAGGATAGACAACGCGCTGGCCGCCCGCAGCGGGCTGAACCTTGCTCACAGCAGCAACGGCATGCGATTGATTCACGCAGAATCCGATGGCCTTCCAGGCCTGATCGTCGACCGCTATGGCGATATGCTGGTGATGCAGATCGGCAGCGCCGGGCCCGAACGTTGGCGGGATACTATCGCCAATATCCTGCAAGTCTCATGTAATCCCGTTTGCATTTACGAACGCTCAGATTCCGATTCGCGCGCGCTGGAAGGTTTACCTCAGCGCAACGGCGTATTGCGCGGCACCCTACCCGACAAGATCGAAGTGCTTGAGTACGGTATGCGCTTTAATGTGGATGTGGCGGCTGGACAAAAGACCGGCTTCTATCTCGATCAGCGCGACAACCGTGCGCTAACCGAAACCATGGCCCGCGATAAGGAGGTGCTGAACTGTTTTTGCTACACCGGAGGTTTCTCGCTGTATGCATTGCGTGGCGGAGCCAAATCGGTGCTTTCGATTGACGCATCGGGTGACGCACTGGACATCGCCGCAAAGAATTTGACGTGTAACGACCTGGATTTGACTCGTGCCGAATGGCAGGAAGCCGATGTATTCCAGGCGCTGCGCACACTGCGCGACCAGGGTCGCAAGTTCGATCTGATTATCCTCGACCCGCCCAAATTCGCCCCCACCGCCGCGTTCGCCGAAAAGGCCGCGCGCGGTTACAAGGACATCAACCTGCTCGGTTTCAAGCTGCTCAGGCCGGGCGGCCTGCTGTGCACCTACTCCTGCTCCGGCGGTATCAGCGAAGATTTGTTCCAGAAAATTATCGCGGGTGCAGCGCTCGATGCCGGTGTGGATGCGCAGATTGTGCATTACCTGCACGCCAGCGCCGACCATCCGGTGCTGCTCAGCTTTCCGGAAGGCGCTTATTTAAAGGGATTGGTGTTAAGGGTAGCCGGATAATCTTTGCAAGAAACCGACTGTGCCGCTCATCGATCAACGGTGAGCGGCACCGCATATAAAATCAGGCGATCTTGAAGCGCGCCGCCAATTCGTCCAGTTGCTTGCTAAGCTGAGCCATCTCTTTGGCCGAGGCTGCCGTTTTCGATGAAGCCAGGCTGTTCTCTTCGGTACCCTGGGCGATCTTTTCGATGCGCTGCGCGATTTCTCGTGCCGCCAGAGATTGTTCCTTGATCGCGTGCGTGATGTCATCCACCGCGCGTGCCGCTTGCTGGGCGGCGTCGCTGATGCTGCTGACGGAATTGCCGGCTTGACGCGCCAGCCCGACGCCTTCGCTGACGCGCTTTACGCCGATTTCCATTTCGGCGACCGCCTGCCTGGTCCCTTCCTGTATCTTGTCTATCATGCCGGAAATTTCTTTGGTCGAGGTCGCGGTGCGTTCGGCGAGCTTGCGCACCTCGTCGGCGACGACCGCGAAACCGCGACCTTGCTCCCCGGCGCGCGCGGCCTCGATGGCCGCGTTCAACGCCAGCAGATTGGTCTGGTCGGCAATTTCGCGGATCACGTTGACGATGCCGGATATCTCTTTGGAATATGCCTCGAGGCCGCGCATCTTGCCTGCGACATTGTTCACCGCAGTGGCGATATGCTCCATTTCGTTTGCCGCGCCCTGGATGATGCGACCGCCTTCTACCGCCTGTTCGCTTGAGGTATTGCTGACGCGGTGAGCATCTCCGGCGTGCTCGCTGACCTGATCGATCGAAACCGACAGTTGTTCCATCGCCGCAGCCATGCCGGATGCCGCTTCGGATTGCATCTCGCTGACCTTCAGGCTGGTTTGCGCCGAGGTGGATACCTCGCCGGAACTGCGGTTCAGCGAATAAATACCCTCGCGGACATTGGCGATCAGCTCGTGCAGGTTGTTGCGCATCACAGACAGCGTCGCGATGATATCGCCCAGCTCGTCCTTGTCCGCAGCTGGCAAGGGACGGGTCAGGTCGCCCGAAGCGATGGCACTGGCAGCTTGGATGGAATGCAGCAGACCATGCTTGATTTTCCTGATCACCAGATAGGCCTGGGCCAGCAAACCCAGCACGCCGAACGCCAGCAGCAACGCGTAGATAGTGACGCCGATGTGCAGACGCTGTTGCGAAGCGTCGTATTCATCCTTGGCTACTTCCACCTGATATGCGACCAGTTTTTCCAGCGCATCCTGCAGGGCACGGTTTTCTTCTTCGCCCGCTTTAATAAAGCCTTCCAGGATGGCCGGGCTGAAATTTTGCGTAGTCAGCGCGTTGATTGCCTGCGTTTGCTTGGCACGCCAAGCGGTGCGTTTTGCCTCAACATCGGCGGCCAACACTTTTTCTTTGTCGGTCAGGTAAGTCGCCATGTATTTTTCCACAGCGCATCGTTTGCCTCCTTGCGTTCGCGGATCGCCTTCAAATGGATTTCGATCGGGTGATCGTGGGCGCCGGCAACCCGGCCGTAGGGATCGTGCTGGAATCCCAGCAGCACTTCAGAATAATTTTTCACGTTATTCGAAGCGATATTACCCAGATCAAGCAGCGGTGCTGCACGGTCTTCGTAGACCGTTTTCAATGCAGCCGACGAGGTGCTGAGTCCGTTCCACCCGATCACCAACGCTACCAGGAATACCGCAATGCCGCTGGCGGACATCAGCCAGAGCCGGTTGACGATGTTAAGTTTGTGTAAAGTGCGTCCCAGCTTGGCGAATACATTGCCGCTGACCAGCTGGCCCTCATCCAGCTTGAGGCTGTTGTCCTGTCGCATCTGCGCATACAAACGTTCCGCCGCATCTATTTCCTGGCGCGATGCGGCCACGCGCACCGACACATAGCCTGTGCCGTCGGCCAGCGGGGAAGCATAGGCGCGCACCCAGTAATGATCGCCGTCCTTGCGCCGATTTTTCACCAGAGCGCTCCACGGGCGGCCTTTTTTCAGGGTATCCCACAGATCGCGAAAGGCTTCCGACGGCATGTCGGGATGGCGCACCATGTTGTGCGGCTGCCCGATCAACTCTTCTCTGGTGAAACCTGAAAGCTCGACGAAGGCATCGTTCGCACGCGTAATCTGTCCCTTCAGATTGGTGTAGGAAATGACCGTCTTTCCTTGCGGGAAAGGATATTCACGTCCGGTGACGGGTTGGTTATTGCGCATGTGCCCTCTTCTGAGTATGGATTGTTATTGATAACGCCGCGAGTCGATTTCATGCAAAACACATAATCAATCTAATATGCCATACAAATTAAGTCAACTAATGTGCACGGTATTACGATATCTACTTTAACCAAGGCATGCAAACCACCATCCGATGAATTGATGGGATATTTCCCGTCATTTCCGGTTCGAGCAGCGTTTGCCAACCCCCAATCTCTTTAGCTTCCAGCAGTGATTCAATGCGCGCTGAAAATCAGAACGCCGCATCGTTACCGGCCTAATATTTTGTGCAGATAAATAAAGCACCTGCATCTCTGTCGCCGAAAGTCTGGACATTCCGGCTTATGCCCTGAAAAGCCTTTTGAATCACAAGATGAGCAATGACGTCACGGCGGGTTACACCATCATTAACCCCGAGCGGCTACGTGGCCCCATGCAAAAGGTGACTGATTACATGCTCAAGTGCATGGGTGCCAAACCCTCCGCGGACATCGTGGCGCTTCCTTACCAGACACTCATGACCAAGTCGGGCACAAGTAGTAACGCTTGACAATACTAATGCATAACAATACTATTTGACGACATGATTAAATCATTTGCTGACAAAGGCACCGCAGCCGTATTTTCCGGTCTGGTTGTACGCCGACTTCCGCATGACATACAAACGATAGCCCGGCGCAAACTCAAACTGATTGACGCCGTAAGCAAAGTTGAAGAATTGCGAATCCCACCCGGCAACCGCCTGGAACAATTAAAAGGAAATCGCGCCGGTCAATGGAGCATCCGCATCAACGATCAATGGCGGATATGCTTTAAATGGGAAAACGGCCACGCGGAAGAAGTTGAAATCGTGGATTATCACTAGGGATATATTATGAGCATTCAACGAGAAAATCTGAACACCACAAAATGGGGCAATGTTGTCACCGGAGAAAAACTCGCGCCGGTACATCCCGGCGAAATCCTGCTGCATGATTTCATCGAGCCATTGGAACTGACTCGCTACAAGGTCGCAAAATTCGCCGGCGTCCCACAACGCCGCATCGATGAAATCTGTTCCGGTAATCGTGCCATCACTGCCGACACTGCCATGCGCCTTGGCCGCTTGTTCGGCATGTCCGCGCAAACATGGATGAACCTGCAATCGCAATACGATCTGGAAGTCGCTGAGAACGAACTCGGCGACAAGATTGACCACGAGGTTATGCCGATAGCGGCATGATGTAATTCGATAGCACGCCTCAGATGTACCTGAATAGCCGCGATTATCAAACTGTTTGGCAACTAGCCCACGGCTGGGCTGGCAAGGACAGTGTCACCAGCGATCCCGGCAATTTGTCGGCAGAGGTAATTGAAGCCATCCATCGCATACTTATCGCGATTCGAAACAAATTAATTTCCGTCCGTACACCTTTCCGGGTGATCTTTCTTGAAGAGAAGGATTTCGTCGATACCCTGTTCGAACTGCCCTCTCGCCGCCATCACTGGCATGGGCGGGCGAAGCCCGCCCTAGACTTGTTTAATGGACACATAATTACACGAAATACGAGCGTATATTTTGTCCGCCATTCGGCCATAGCTGCCGCTCGGGAGCCTCAGGCTGGATGGCAGCAATGAGGTGGACTGCGGACCATGAAGGTATCTCGCTAGCGAAGATCAGTTCTCTAACCTGATTCATCCTGCATCAGAAGAACCGGGGTTTTTGAGCTCATCAAACTTTGCGGCCATTGTGGGATTACCCTTGGTCAGCTTCTTGACTGTCAAGTCGTCGGCCTTATTGTTGGCAAGACGGAGATTGTTTTCTGAACCGAGCAGGGCTTCCTTGGTCTTCTGGAGATGTTCGATGGTCTTGTCGATCTCATCAATAGCTGTCTTAAATTTCTTGGACGCAAGTTCGTAGTTTCGCGCGAAGCCAGTCTTGAACTCATCAAGCTCGTTTTCGAAGTTCGTTATATCAATGCTCTGTGCCTTCACCACCGCGAGTTCGGTTTTGTACTTCAGTGAGTTCTGGGCAGCGTTCCGCAGCAGAGTAATGATCGGGATGAAGAATTGCGGCCGGACGACATACATCTTCGGATAACGGTGGGACACATCGACTATGCCGGAATTGTAAAGCTCGCTATCAGGCTCAAGAAGTGAAACGAGGACTGCGTATTCACAGTTCTTCTCTGCACGGTCCTTGTCGAGCTCTTTTAGAAATTCTTCGTTCTTCTTCTTGGTAGCCGTTTCGTCGCTCTCGTTCTTCATCTCGAACATGATCGAGACTATCTCAGTGCCAGCCTCATTCGAGTCACGGAAGATATAGTCGCCCTTGCTGCCACTTCGCGCGTCGTTGTCCTTCTCGAAATATGCTGTCGGGAACGCCATCGCTCGAATGCGGTTGAACTCGGTCTCGCAGTGCTGCTCGAGGGTTTCACCAACCATCTTGGTCGACAAGCGAGCCTTCATGTCCCGGAGGCGCTCGATAGCGTCATCGCGATCTTTGATCTGCGTTTCGTATTTGTCCTTGAGAGCCTTTTCTGCAAGCTGTTTTTGAAGCTCCACTTGTTGTAGGCCGCTCTTCAGCACATCGCGCTCTTTCTCAACCGCACTGACGGCCTCAGTGATTGCGAGCTTCTGTGCAACCTCGATGGAATCG
>JACPYR010000047.1 GCA_016195965.1 Nitrosomonadales bacterium
GATGCCGAAAGCAGCGACTCGATGGCTCCGAGCAGCGCGATCGTCATCGTCGGTGCGATCAGGTTGTGCAGCGTCGCAAAGCTGAAATCCGGCATCACGAAAGTCGGCAAACTCTGAGGTATACCGCCGAATTTCGTGCCTATGGTTTCCACCGGCAATCCGAACAGCGCGACAGCCGCAGTACCCAGGATCAATGCCAGTATCGGCGAAGGTAGTTTTTGCGCCCAGGCTTTGGGATAAAACCAGATCAGCAGCGCCGAGGCCAGCGCCAGCGCAAATGTGACGGTATCCAGCGTCGGCAGCGCATGATAGAGCGCCTCCAGCTTTGGAAAAAAATCACCGGGCAGGCTGGCAATTTTCAAACCCAGAAAATCCTTGACCTGGCTGAATATGATCAGCACCGCGATACCGCTGGTGAAGCCCAGGATCAGCGGGCGCGGAAAGAATTTGATCAGGCTGCCCATGCGTGCAATCCCCATCGCCACCAGCATTATCCCGGCCATGATGGTGCAGATCAGCAGATTGGCGTAACCGTAATGCTCGATGATGCCGTATACGATGACGATGAACGCGCCGGTCGGCCCGCCGATCTGCACCCGAGATCCGCCCAACGCCGAGATGATGAAACCGGCGATGATCGCGGTAAATATACCCGCTTCGGGTTTTGCGCCCGATGCGATCGCAAACGCGATCGCCAGCGGCAGCGCAATCACGCCGACTGTGATTCCGGCGGTGATGTCGGTGAGGAGACGCGCCCTGTTGTAGCCGCGCAGCGCATCTATCAGGCGCGGGCGAAAATATTGCGAAAAGAATGAAGGTTTATTCACGGTTCCACCCCGCCGACGCGCGCTTGCAAAGCTTCGAGCGCTATTTTGTCTGTGCTATAGATATTGTCCTTGCCTATGGTCTCGATCAGCCCGGTGCGCTCCATGACTTCCAGCACCTGCATCTTCAGGCCGCTGAACACCATCGTGATGCCGTTGTCGTACAGCTGTTTGGCCAGGCTGTTGAGTATTTCAACGCCCGATCCATCCAGGTGATTGATGCCGCTCGCGGCGATCAGAATGTATTGGGCCTCCGGTTTGCGCTGCATCAGTTTCAGCACCGAGTCTTCAAAATAGGCCGTATTGAAAAACAGCAGCGAAGAATCGAAGCGCAACGCGCCGATCTGCGCGGGCAACAACGGCAGGTCGAAACGCGCCGCATCGCGCAGCGTTCCGTCCGGATGCAGACCTAGCGCGATGATGATGCGCGGGCGCATGCGCCGGTAAAAAAACAATGCCAGCGACAACATGATGCCGGTGAGTATGCCGTCCTGGATGTTGGGTGCAAACGCCAAGGTCGCAAAGAAAGTGGTGATGGCGGCGATCCCGTCGTCACGGCTAGACCGCCAGGCGCGCTGTATGCTTTTGAAATTCAGCAGATTCGCAACCGCCATCATGATCATCGCGGCCAGCACAGGCTTGGGCAAGTGGTACATCGCATCGGTGAAAAACAGCAGCGTGAGCAATACGAAAGCGGCGCTGACCAGCGACGACAGCCCGGTTCTGGCATGGGATGCAAGATTGAGCGCGGAGCGGGAAAACGATCCGCTGACCGGCATCGACTGGCAGAAAGCGGCGGCGACTTTTGCCAGCCCCTGGCCGATCAATTCCTGGTTCTCGTTCCAGCGCGAGCGGGTCTTCATCGCGATCACCTTGCAGCTCGACATCGCTTCGACGAAGCTGATCAGCGCCACCACAAACGCCGCCGGCAGCAGCTCGCGTATGATGGGCCAATCGAAAGAGGGCACGGTCAGGCTGGGCAAGCCCTTGGGTATTTCTCCCACTACCCTGCCGCCATGCTCCGCGAATCCCACCAGGTAGCTGACCCAGGTGAGCAATCCAACGGTAATCAGCACCCCCGGCAATTTGGGAAATACCTTCTTGAAAAAATACAGCAGCGCAAATGCGCCCAGACCGAAGGCCAACGACATGCCGTGCAGTGCATCAAAATTCGTCAACACGTTCCAGGTGTCCACCATCAGATGCTTGCTCTGTTTGATCGAGATGCCGAGGAAGGCAGGTATCTGCGAGATCGCGATGATCAGCGCCGCCGCGTTGATGAAGCCCATCAGCACCGGGTGCGACAGGAAATTCAGCAACACGCCCATGCGCGCCAGGCCGAAGCCGATCTGTATCAGCCCCGAAAGCAATGCGAGCAGGATCGCGTAAGCGTAAAACTGTTCAGACCCCAGTGCCGCAAGCGGGGCGATGCTCGCCGCCGTGAGCAGCGAAGTCATCGCCACCGGCCCGGTGGACAGAATGGCCGAAGAACCGAACAGCACGCCTATGATGGTCG
This sequence comes from Nitrosomonadales bacterium, assembly GCA_016195965.1. Lineage (GTDB taxonomy): Bacteria > Pseudomonadota > Gammaproteobacteria > Burkholderiales > Gallionellaceae > Gallionella. The sequence continues at coordinate 2,341 of JACPYR010000047.1, forward strand.
GAATGAATGCAGCATACAAACCATAGTAAGGCGGCACGCCAGCAAGTTGCGCATAGGCCAGCGCCTGAGGGACTGCGACCAGGGATACGGTGATCCCGGCGACCACATCTTCCCTGACCGTTTGCGAGGTGAAACGCTGCCAGCTTAGGAAAGGGAAAAATCTTATCAGTAGTGGGTGCATCGATTGTGTAGTGTCCGGTCAGATATGCTCACAAGCGGGCCATTCTAATCGATCGCCTAGTGTTGTGCCACGCCGGTCCTGATGTATCAAGCACATCAGGACTTCCCCTGGTAATACAGATTCTGCGGGTGCTTTGCTTCGGCGAAGAAATACCAGCGCTCGGCCAGCAGTCCGGCATATTGGGCGAAAAACGCGACACACAACAACGCGACTGAGGCGTTGGAAAAGTTGAAGGCCAATATCAGCAATGGAACGGCAAACACGAATATCAGAAAAAACGCCTTGATCCGGCTTACAAACGACTCGCTCTTGCCATGAAAGAACTCGCGCGTGTTGAACGAACCGCCCATGGCACCCTGCGCCTTCTGCACGATGCGCGGATGCTTGATGCCGATAGCCGTCTGCATGGTCGATTTTGGCCTGAGGCGCGCGTTGCGCCACAGCGATGCACTGCGCACCAGCAAAGCCAGCACGGTGATGATGGACGCCCAGCCCCCGAGGAAGCCGACCTGAGTGGGAGAAAACAAGGCGGCATACAGCGTAGCCAGTATGAAACCGGATGAGCCACCGAGCAAAATGAAATTGACCACCGTCAGCGGGGTGTGCCATTCCTGCAAAAAGCGCAAACAGGCGTAGATCATTCCGGTACACAGGAACAACGCGAAGGCCAGCAATGTGCCCAGGATTCCCAATGCGATCGTGGCATGAATATTAAGACCGCTGGGCAACACCACCAGCACCGGATCAAACCCGCCCAGATGGGCAGCTGCATACAAAAATAATATGCCCATGAATGCGGGCAGCACGATCACCTCGCGCGACAGCCAGGAAGTGCGCCACTGCGCGGCTGCGCGCCAGGCGCGTTCGGGTCGCCCCAGATGGAAGAACGAAGCGACCAGTCCTGAGATCGTAAACAGCAACGCCAGCAGGCTGCCCCACCCGTAGAAACTCGCCTGCTGATGCGGCAGTAAATCAAACAAGGCATATGACTGCTGGGTAAACAGCGCGAGAAACAAGCCCTGACCTGCGCCGATCAGGGTGGTGAGAAAAACAACTGACAAAGCTGGTTTCATAAATATTCTTTAGTAGTAATTACCATGTCGTGACGTCGTCCAGGGTCGGGTCTTTCATGTTCGGCTTGGGCAGTTTTCCGTCCACCTTGAGCGGATTATCGACGCGTTCGAGTTCGTCTTCGTGTATCTTCATATTGGTCTTGCGGCGCGGCAGATAATGGTTGGCCGGATGCGTGCCCCACTCCGGCATCAAGGCATAACCGGCATTTTCGCGAATCGCTTTCGACACCACCGACTCCGGGTCATGCACATCGCCGAACAGGCGCGCGCTGGTCGGACAGGCTTTGACGCAGGAAGGCTTGCGATCGGCTTCGGGCAAAGCCTGATCGTAGATGCGATCCACGCACAGCGTGCATTTCTTCATCACCTGCTGCTTCTCGTCGATCTCGCGCGCGCCATACGGGCAGGCCCAGGTGCAGTATTTGCAGCCTATGCATTTGTCGTAATCCACCAGCACGATGCCGTCCTGCTTGCGCTTGTACGATGCGCCGGTCGGGCACACCGGCACGCAGGGCGGGTCTTCGCAATGCAGGCAGGACTTGGGGAAATGCACCGTCTCGGTATTGGGATACTGCCCGACCTCGAAGGTCTGCACGCGGTTGAAGAACGTGCCGGTCGGGTCGGCGCCATAGGGATTCTCGTCGCACAGCGGACCGGCGGCGCCGGAGGTATTCCATTCCTTGCAGCTGGTCACGCAGGCATGACAGCCGACGCAAACATTGAGGTCTATGACTAAGGCGAGCTGAGTCATAGCGAGCCTTTAAATTTAAAGTATCCGAGTTGGGTCATTTCACATCCTCGCGCCGCACACACACCCCTTCCCCCAAGGATGAGGGTAGAAGCGTAGATAGATAGTTCCAGATAGCAAGTTTCACTCCGTCTATGTTGCTCAAAACTTCATTGTTCCAGAATCGCATCACGCGAAATCCTTTTGCTTCGATCTGTTTTGTTCTGTCAGCGTCTTCATTCAGATGCTCCGCATGCTGCCCACCGTCAACTTCCAATATCAACCCCGCTTCCAGGCACACAAAATCAGCGATGCAATTCCCGAGCGGATGTTGCCGCCGGAATTTGTAATTCTCGAACTGTTTCATGCGCAGATGCCGCCACAGCAGCTTCTCCGCATCGGTCATGTTTCGGCGCAAGTCGCGGGCGTTTTGTTTTGTTGCTGCTTTTATCCTTGTCTGGCTATTCATGGTTTCTACCCCCATCCCAGCCTTCCCCCTGCAAGGGGGAAGGAGC
>JACPYR010000048.1 GCA_016195965.1 Nitrosomonadales bacterium
GACTTCACCACCATCACACAGCAGGAGATTAACCACGCGATGAAACGATTGAACAACAGACCGAGAAAACGGCTTGGATTTCTGACACCCGCTCAGGTATTCTTCAAGTCAGGTGTTGCACTTCAAAATTGAATCCGCGATCTTATTGAGGAGCGAAAGGCCGTAATTCATGCTCTATTGGAGCTCGATTGCATTCCCGCAGGTATGGAATTATTCCCAGCAGCGGATGAAGACGCATGGACGTTAATTAAAGAGGTCATCGACGATTGCGACTATTATGTGCTGATACTTGCTGGTAAATATGGTTCGGTGAATGCGGATGGAATAAGTTTTACAGAGATGGAATTTGATTATGCGGTTAGTACAAATAAGCCCATCATTGCATTCCTTCATGATAATTTAGAGAATCTTAGCGCTGCTCTTTCTGAGAAGACCGAGGTATTACAAAATAAACTAAATGCATTCCGCGAGAAAGCTAAAGGTAAACACTGCAAGTACTGGAATTCACCTGAAGATCTTGGTGGGAAGGTTTCTCGTAGTCTCATTCAGTTGAAAAAAAGGCATCCATCATTAGGATGGATACCTGGCAAATATGCCGCAACAGATGTAATGCTTCGAGAACTGCATGACCTTAGAGCTAAGATTGTGCAGTATGAAATGGACGCGCTTCTAGGCACAAGCTCCGCCCCACCGGGCTCAGAGCAATTAGCACAAGGAGATGATCCAGTTCATTTTGAAACAACATTAATCACCGACAATAAAGGAACCAAGAAAAAGATTTGGCTGAATGCTTCTTGGGATGAATTATTTTCATATTGTGGCCCATCAATGATGGGCGAATGCACAGATGCTGAGCTTTTTGAACGGATTAGATTAGCTTACTTTCACAAAATACCAAATGATATTCGAGGATTCAATCCTCTAAAAGATTTGATTCTGCCATACGTTTTTGAGGATCGGATTAGGGTACAACTGCAGGCGCTTGGATTAATTGCCCCCGGAGTTAAAAAGCGTGCGGTGGCTGATACAGCCAACTACTGGAGACTTACCCCTCATGGTGAAAAATATCTTCTTGGAATTAAAGCCGAGAAGAGGCCAGTGGCCTGATTGGTTTACAGCTCGCGTAGGGCGCAATCATTATTGCGCCAAATGAGAACATCCGGTGCAATGCGCTACGCTTATTGCACCCTACAAAATCTGAATTACGATTTCAAATTTCAGCCTATGGTGGGCAACTTGTTGCCCACCCGATTTTAAGGTTTTGGATTTGTGCTTTTCTTCCCCCTGTGCGCCGCCGAGTAGCGGAGGCTGGTCAGGGGTAGTCGGCGAGGACTGTTTGAGCACGCAGTGCGAGTTCCGCAGCCGCCTGACCAGTCGAGCAACGCAGGGTACCCCGCAGGGGCGGCAAACCGGGGGCGATTTCTTTTGGTTACTTTTCTTGGCAAGACAAGAAAAGTGACTAGCTGCCGGGCTACCCCCGGCAACCGTCAATCTGCCGCCGCCAACCTGATCGTGTACTGCCCCGACTTCTCATCACGCACCACGACCAGCAACTTGTGCTTTTGCGCGTCCTCGACCAACTCCTTGAACGAGCGGTAGCCATAGAAGGATTCATTGAAGCCTGGCCTGCGGCGCTGCATCGTGGTTTTGACCATTGAGCCCCAGATTTTTTCATCTGAGCCGCGTTCGGCAATGAGCGCCTCGACCGTCTCGACGATGAAATCGAGCGCTTCCTGGCGCTTGTCTTCGTCAACCTTCGCTTCAGTGGATTTGGCTGTTCCGGCGGCGGGCTTGGCAGGCGCTTTCTTGGCGGCTTGTTTCTTCTTCGCCTCCTGCGCGCGCACCAGATCGTCGTAGAAGATGAACTCGTCGCAGTTGGCGCTGAGCAGGTCTGAGGTCGAGTCCTTCACGCCTATGCCGATCACGTATTTGTTGTTCTCGCGCAGCTTGGAGACCAGCGGCGAAAAGTCCGAGTCGCCGCTGATGATGACGAAGGTGTCCACATGCGCCTTGGTGTAGCACAGGTCGAGCGCGTCCACGACCATGCGGATGTCGGCGGAGTTCTTGCCGCTTTGCCGCACATGCGGGATCTCGATTAGCTCGAACGCCGCCTCGTGCATGGTCGCCTTGAATTCCTTGTAGCGATCCCAGTCGCAATACGCCTTCTTGACCACGATGCTGCCCTTGAGCAGCAGGCGTTCCAATACCTTCTTGATGTCGAACTGCGCGTACTTGGCGTCGCGCACGCCTAGAGCTACGTTCTCGAAGTCGCAGAACAGCGCCATATTGGTGATTTCAGGTTGGTTTGCCATGCGTGTTCCCCTTGCGTAAGTTAGTACTGCGGCTATCTATTTTGTGTTGCGCCGAAGATGTTATGGTGCGCTTTTTTCACAAACTTTGAAACAGCGGGTAATATCTTGGGCTGATTGCACACTGCAAAACCATTTTCAACAAATTTGCTTTCAGGAGTACACATGAGCCAATTGTTTTCGCGCCTCAAGCTGCGCGAACTGGAATTCAGGAACCGGATTTTCGTTTCACCGATGTGCCAGTACTCGGCACGGGACGGCATCGCCCAGACCTGGCACCAGGTTCATCTGGGCAGCCGCGCGGTAGGCGGGGCCGGGCTGGTGATGGTGGAAGCCACCGCCGTTGCGCCTGAAGGTCGCATCTCGCCATACGACTTGGGCCTGTGGTCGGATCGTCACGCCGAAGCGCTCGCGCCGATTGCCCGTTTCATTCGCGAACAGGGTGCGGCCCCCGCGATCCAGCTTGCGCACGCGGGACGCAAGGCTTCCAGCGATGCGCCCTGGCTGAGCCGCAATGCGCTCACCCCTAAAAATGGCGGCTGGCAGGTGGTCGCCCCCAGCCCTGCGCCGTTTTCGCCAGCCTCGCCACAGCCGCGCGAATTGGCCGCAGCCGAACTGGATGGGATCGTTGCGGCGTTCGTTGCCGCCGCCAAGCGCAGCCTTGCTGCCGGTTTCGAGGTCGCTGAAATCCACATGGCGCACGGTTATCTGCTGCACGAATTTCTGTCGCCGCTCAGCAACCGCCGCAACGACGCCCACGGCGGCAGCCTGGAAAACCGCGCCCGCCTGCCGTTGCAGGTGGTGCGCGCGGTGCGCGACATATGGCCCCAGCGTCTGCCGCTGTTCGTGCGCATCTCGGCGACCGACTGGGTGGAAGGCGGCTGGGACCTGGGCCAGTCGCTGCAACTGTGCCGCTGGCTGAAAGAGGCTGGCGTCGATCTGATCGACTGCTCCACCGGAGGCCTGACGCCCGACGCGAAGATTCCTGCCGGTCCCGGTTTCCAGACGCCGTTTGCAACCGCTATCCGCCAGCATCTGGGTATCGCGGTCGGCGCGGTGGGCCTGATCACCGCGCCGGAACAGGCTGAGCATATCGTTGCGACCGGCCTGGCCGATGTGGTCTTTCTGGCGCGCGAACTGCTGCGCGACCCCTACTGGCCACTGCACGCCGCACATAAATTGGGCGCAGCCGTGCAATGGCCGGTACAGTACGAACGAGCCAAGCCTGTGTGAGGGATGAAGGTATAATCGTTTCGGGCGATGTTGCCGGGCGGCGATATTTTTCAGTTGCTATGATCGAATTCTTCGGGAGGATGTTTATGAAAATTTCCAAATTACTGTTGCTGGCTGGCAGCTTGTTTATCATGCTAGGCGCTCAGGCAGCACCGGATGTGGTCAGGCTGGGCAACCTGAAATTTGCCCATTACGGCGCGGTTTCCTATATGAAGGAAATTGCGGCCAAATATAACCTGCAGATCGAGGAACGGGTGTTTCCCAAGGGACTCGATATTCTGCCCGCGATCATCGCCGGGGAAATCGATATCGCGGCAAGCGCGCTGGATGCGGCGGTAGCCGGGCGTGCCAGCGGAGTGCCTATCTATGTCGTGGCAGGATTTGCCAAGGGCGGCGCGCGTATCGTTGCGCGTCCCAATCTCAACATCAAATCTGTCGCCGACCTCAAGGGCAAGAAGGTTGGTGTGGCACGCGGTGGTGCGCAGGAGTTGCTGCTGGCCGCAGAGCTCGCAAAATACAAGCTGACCTGGTCGGACCAACCCGGCAAGGACGTGCAGGTTTTGTTCCTGCCGTTCGCCGATCTGAACCAGGCGCTGATGCAGAAGAACATCGATGCGATGTGCCAGTCGGAACCGCAGTCTGCGCAGGCGATCAACAAGGGCTACGGGGTGGAGGTGTTGAAGCCATACGATACGCCGATGGGGGAGCCGGTGCGCGCGCTGGTGATGACCGAGAAGATGTATAAGGAAAAGCGCGATGTGGCCGAACGCGTGCTCAAGCTGTTCGTCGAGGCGACCCGGACCTTGCAGAACGACCCCAAGCTGGCCGAAAAGTACGTGCGCGAGCAGATGTTCAAGAACCAGATCAGCAGCGAGGATTATCGGGACGCGATGAGCAACGCCTCGTTCACCTATGACGTCACCCTCGATCACGTGCAGGTGACCGCCGACCTGATGAAGGAGTATGGCATAGGCAGGATGACCATGGTGCCGCAGGCCAAGGATTGGGTGCGCCTGGACCTGCTCGACAAGGCCAAAAAGGAATTTGAGATCAAATAAAATTTCCATCTATTGTGCGATACGAATATCCCGGTGGGAGCGGCTTCAGCCGCGATAGTTAATCCATGCAATAACCGACTTGTCGCGGCTGAAGCAGTTTCCACGAAAATTACGCTCATATTTGAAATGTATTTGCCGCGATAAATGACGCAAAAATTCATTTGATGAAATATCCCTGGTTAAAAAAGTTCGCCGAAAAGCTGCAGGGCTTGCTGGTGCCTCTCGTGTTGTTGGCAATGTGGCAATGGCTGTCGTCGCAGGCGATCGTTAATCCGCAAATTTTGCCGGCGCCCACTGCGGTACTGGCTAAGTGGTGGGAATATCTGTCGCCGCAGGAGGCCTACGATCCGGCAAAGGCCGGCTATCTGGCCTGGCTGTTTTCCGGTGAGCTGATCCGCGACGCCTATGCCAGTCTGTATCGCGTGATGCTGGGGTTCATGATAGGCGCCGCGATGGCGCTGCCGTTGGGGCTGATGATGGGTGCGAGCGACCGCATCTATAAGCTGTTCAATCCCTTGATCCAGTTGTTGCGCCCGATACCTCCGATCGCTTTCATCCCGTTGTCTATCCTGTGGTTCGGGCTCGGTAATCCTCCGGCGATTTTCCTGATCGTGATCGGCGCATTTTTTCCTATCCTGATGAACACCATCGCCGGGGTGCGCAATGTGGACAGCATCTACATCCGTGCCGCGCGCAATCTTGGGGCGAGCCAGACCACGATGTTCCTGCGCGTGATACTGCCCGCCGCCACACCCTATATCCTGACCGGAGCGCGCATCGGCGTCGGCACCGCGTTCATCGTGGTGATCGTCGCTGAGATGATCGCCGTCAACAACGGCCTCGGTTACCGGATACTGGAAGCGCGCGAATTTTTCTGGTCGGACAAAATCATCGCCGGCATGTTCAGTATCGGCCTGCTCGGCTTGGCGATCGACACCGGGATGAATTGGCTCAACAATTATTTGCTCAAGTGGCATCGCGGCATCGAGGGCAACTGACCGTGCAGCCGCATATCCAGATCACCCGGGTCAGCAAGGTTTACAGCAGCGCCGAGCGCAATGTCGCGGCGCTGGACGACATCAACCTGAATATCGCACCCGGAGAGTTCATCTGCCTGCTAGGCCCCTCCGGCTGCGGTAAATCCACGCTGCTCAACGCCGTCGCCGGCTTCTCGCTGCCGACTTCGGGCAGCATCCTGGTTGATACCAGACCGGTGCAGCAGCCGGGACCGGATCGCGGCATGGTGTTTCAGGAATATGCGCTGTTTCCCTGGATGACGGTTGAGAAGAACATTGCATTTGGACTGGAAATCAAGAATGCGCCCAGGGCACAGATCAAGGAGAAGGTCGATGCGCTGTTGCGCATGCTCAATCTGTATGACTTTAGGGAGCGCTATCCGAAGGACTTGTCGGGCGGCATGCGCCAGCGCGTCGCGATCGCCCGCGTGCTGGCGCTCGATTCGCCCATCATGCTGATGGATGAACCGTTCGGCGCGCTGGATTCGCTGACGCGGCGCAACCTGCAGGACGAGTTGCTGCGCATCTGGATGGAGTTCAAGAAGACCATCATCTTCGTCACCCACAGCATCGAAGAATCCATCTACCTGGCTGACCGCATCGTCGTGATGACCTACCGCCCCGGCAAGATCAAGAAGGATGTCAGCGTCGTAATTCCGCGCCCGCGCGATCCCAGCTCGGCGGAATTCAACGACCTCAAGAAGGAACTGGCGCTGCTGGTAATGGAAGAACAGGACAGGCACCTCAGGGATGAAATCAAGGAGCCCAGCGCCGACTGAGGCGCACCCATTATTTTTGCTTGTTGCTGAGTGGGTTTTAGCTGTTAGAATTTTCGCGTGATTCCGGTTACCTGAACGGAAATTTTAATCGCGTGACCGGCACTGCCTTTACCCGGCCCCGCAGATAACGCCTGTCGTTAAGGTATAAACATTTGATACGTAAGCAGCTCACACACCGCGGATCAATTCGCGCTGGCACTACGCATCCGCAAATACAGTTCCTCAACCCTGGCGCGCGCCCAAGGCGTCCTGCGCAAAAACTTCAGGCTGGATTTGATGCTGGGATCGTGCGTGAAACAGCGTATCGGCACGGCTGCGCCCATCGCCTCCCAGCCGATACGCTCGACAAGCCGCGTAATGATCATCTCCAGCGTAACCCCCTCCAATGTGGGGCGGCTTCCCGTTTTTTTGTTAGCGTCCATGCCTGTATTTTACCGGCGATCTGATCCAGCAGCGATTACAATGCTTGCCCTCGCTTCCTTCAGGCATAGCCATGACTGTTCCCGTCCGTCTCGCCAAGTATCTCGCCAGCACGCTCCCCTGCTCGCGCCGCGATGCCGAGCTTTATATCGCCGGAGGCTGGGTTAAGGTGGATGGTCAGGTGGTGGAAGAACCGCAGTTCATGGTTGCCGGGCAACTGATCGAACTCCACCCTGAGGCCAGTCTCACACCGCTGAAACCCGTGACCATCCTGCTGCATCAACCTGCTGACACCGCTATCAATCCGAGCGCCGCGCTGCAACTGATCCGTGCCGAGACTCGTGTCGCGAACGATCCCTCCGGCATCACCATGCTCAAGCAGCATTTTCTCAGGCTCACGCAGCATATTCCTCTGGAACGCAATGCCAGCGGCATGGTGATCTTTACCCAGGATTGGCGCGCAGCACGCATGCTCACCGACGAGGCGGCCACACTCGAACAGGAATACACCGTCGAAGTCGCGGGCGAGCTGCCCCCGGAAAAACTCAAACTGCTCAAGCACGGACTCACTTACCAGGGACGCGCACTGCCTGCCGGCAAAGTGAGCTGGCAAAGCGAAACCCGATTGCGCTTTGCCCTCAAAGGCGTGCTGCCCGGACAGATCGCGCACATGTGCCAATCTGTCGGGCTGCAAGTTCTGGCGATGAAACGCATCCGCATCGGTCGCGTATCCATGGGCAAATTACCATCCGGCCTATGGAGCTATCTGATGCCCCACGAGAATTTTTAAATCCCGCTCTGCAACTTTCATTGAAATATCATGCCTGCGGCGATCCATGCGCTGATCTTTCGCCATTCGGCTGTAGCCAAAATCGCTCGCGCACGACTCGCAATATCCTTATATCCATCAATGTTTTATGGTTAATACTATAGTGTTTTTCTACGGCAAAGCGTGGTAAAGTTTAATCGGCTCACGTGCTCAATCACGGTTTGCCAAAGTGCTTTTTTCAAACCAATTTTATAGGAGATTCACCGTGGGTATGACCGAAATTGTTCTTATCTCAATTCCATTGTTCGGAGCCTTTGTCATCCTTAGGGAAGACAAGAGGATCATGAGTGAAAGAACAGGCAGCGGCAAGAAGTAAGCTGCTTGATCACCCCCGGCAACCGGGGGTGAGGTTAGAATAATTCCCACCGTCCCCCCGCTCGTTACAAGATTCACTCCTCCCACCGATCGCCGCACTCCAGTATCATTCAGGTATCAAATCCGGCTTGTGCCCGCCCCGGCAGATCGGATCAATAAAACCCACTCGACCAAAACCATGACTTTCGCAGAACGCCTTCCGCTGTACCTGCAACTCACCCGCTTGAACCGCCCCATCGGCATCCTGCTGCTGCTGTGGCCGACATTGTGGGGAATATTGATCGCCGGCGCGGGGCACCCGGCGTGGCACATCGTGCTGATCTTTGTGCTGGGCACGGTGCTGATGCGTTCCGCCGGATGCGCGATCAACGATTATGCGGACCGCGATTTCGACAGGCATGTGCAGCGCACCCGCGAACGCCCGGTCACCAGTGGACGCATCGCAGCGCGCGAGGCACTCTGGGTGGCAGCTTGCCTGGCGCTGCTAGCCTTTGTGTTGATCCTGCCCTTGAATAATCTGACACTGCTGCTGTCGTTCCCGGCGGTGTTTCTCGCTGCCAGCTATCCGTACACCAAACGCTTTCTGGCGATTCCGCAAGCCTATCTCGGCATCGCGTTCGGCTTCGGCATCCCGATGGCGTTTGCAGCCCAACTGGGCAGCGTGCCGCCGGTGGCGTGGCTGTTGCTCGTCGCCAATGTATTCTGGGCGATTGCCTATGACACCGAATACGCGATGGTGGATCGCGATGACGACATCCATCTCGGCATCCACTCCTCTGCCTTGTTCTTTGGAAAACACGACATCGCGGCGGTGTTGGTCTGTTACGCGATCACGCTGATGTTGCTGGGAACGGTGGGATTGATGACAGGCGCGGGGGTGTGGTATTTCACCGGGACGATGCTGGCTGCGTGCATTGCGCTGTATCACTATCGCCTGATCAGACACCGCCAACGCGAGGCATGTTTCAAGGCGTTCCTGCACAACAACTGGTTCGGCGCAACAGTGTTCGCCGGGATCGCGGCGGACTATCTAATGCGTTGATACTTGCTTGACCATTTCGCTGCGTTCGCCAGCGTAGGCTCCGGTGAGCACAAAACCGCGCAACTGATTCTGCGCATCGAAAAAACCCCAATTTTATGCCCGGTTTGATTTCAGTGCCATCGTCCAGAACTTTCCATCCGCCTGCTGCATCGCGCGCTACCGGCAGCACCGCGACAGGATGGGCGGGCGTTTTGACTACGACCGGCATTACAGGAAATTCCACCTGCGCTTCCTCCCCTGTCAGCACGCGCGCCAAGGCACGTGCGGCATGCATGATGGGCAGCACGTAGGGCAGCACCTTTCCTTCTATTTCGGCGCAGTCGCCCAATGCATAGATATCCTCATCGCTGCTGCGCAATTGTGCATCGACCACGATGCCGCGATTCACCGCGATTCCGGCAGCGCGTGCCAGTTCTATGCGCGGGCGCAGGCCCACAGCGGACAACACCACGTCGGCAGATAACGTCGTGCCATCGGTCAGAGTCAGCACAAAGCCCGTAGCGGCGCAATTAACCGCATTGACTGCCGTGCCCAAGCGCCATGTCACACCCAGCCTGGTCAGCGACTCTTGCATTTTCCGACCCGCAGGTTCCGGCAGCAAACCGGAGAGTGGGCAGACGGTCGGGTCTATCACCGTCACGGCATATCCGGCAGCTTGCAGATCATTGGCAAATTCGCAGCCGATCAGGCCGGCACCGATTATGGCGATCTGTTTTGCGGCAACGATCGCGCTGCGAAATTTCGCATAGCCCGCAAGATCGTTCACCTGCATCACAGCATCCACCGCATCGCCTTGCAACGGCAGGTGTATCGGATCGGCGCCCAACGCCAATACCAGGCTGTGATATTCGATCACACCCGAGCTGGTTTGCAATTCCTTGCGCGCAGGGTCTATGCCCTGCACTTCGGTATGTGGCAACAGCGCAATGCCCAATTGCCTGGCTATTTCCGTTGCCGTGGTAATGACCAACGCATCGGCGGTCTTATTTTGTGCTAGCGCATTTGAGAGCATGGGTTTGGAATAGTAATCACCACTGTCGCGCGACACCAAGGTGATCGACACGTCGCGATTCAGTTTACGCAATTCGCGAACCAGCGTGTAACCGGCCAAACCGCTGCCCAACACCACTATCGGTTTCATGAAGCTATCCCAGGTTATCCTTTGGTGCCGCCCGTCCCGTGAGCGATTCAATTATGCAGCCATGTCCGCTAAGCTGAGTGAAGCTTTCGCCGGATTACCGCCTGCGCGGACTGACAGAATTATCAGCGCTTCATACTTGAATCATCTCGAAATCTGCTTTAGATACGCCACAGTCCGGACACGCCCAGTTTTCCGGAATATCCGCCCACGCCGTGCCGGGCTTGATTCCTTCGGCGGGCAACCCCGCCTCTTCGTCATAGATAAAACCACACACCACACACTGCCAGACTTTCATGCTGCTCTCCTTGTGTTAAGCAAATAATTAAGATGATACCTTTGCCAATACGGCACGATATTGATTTGCATGCCGCTCTTCAACTTTTGCCAAAGCTGCAAAGCGCTTCGCGGCTTTTTTCAACATCGCCTGAAATTGCTCGGCGTGTTGCTTCGATTCGGCTATTTGCCCCTTGAGTTCCGCTACTGCGGCAACATTATCTTCTTGTTGGGCAATTTTGAGAAAGCCCGGATACATTTCGGTGTATTCGTAGGTTTCACCCTCTATCGCCATCTTCAGACAACGCGCCGGAGTCATGGTTTCTTTTGGATAAAGCAGATCGAGATGCCCGAACGCATGCTGCACCTCCTGAGCGGCGGTTTCTTCGAATATCTTCGCGGTTTCCTCGTCTCCGGCGGCATGTGCAATTTTTGCAAAGTAACGATATTTGATGTGCGCCATAGACTCTCCGGCAAATGCCGATTCGAGATTGGCGATGGTTTTTATTTCCGGTCGTTGCATGATGTTCTCCTGTTCTGATTGATAGGGTGGCTCGCTGCCCACGGATGCAATTTAGGCTTGGCTCATCAATAAATCTAATTGATTATTTAAACATATATGATTTACTATTTAAATCGTGCAAGTCTTACCTTGCTTAGTCGAATAATGGTTAGTTGTTTCACCAGGAGATAACGTCATGACGCTCAACGAACTGCGTTACATCGTCGCGGTCGCGCAGGAACTCAATTTTCGCCGCGCAGCGGAAAAGTCTTACATCAGCCAGCCCGCATTGTCTCTGGCAATACAAAAGCTCGAAGAGGAGCTGGGCGTACAAATCTTTGAGCGCGGCAAAGCCGAAATTTCTATCACCCCGCTCGGCGCGCAAATCGTCGAGCAAGCGCAACGCGTACTGGAAGAAGCAGAGCATCTCCGCAAGATCGCCAAGCAAGGCAGCGATCAGCTGTCTGGCACATTGCGTGTCGGCATCATCTACAGCGTCGGCCCCTACTTATTGCCCGATCTGATCCCCGCGCTGAAGAAACTTGCTCCGGAAATTCCGCTGGAAGTGGAAGAAAACATCACCGCCAATCTGAATACGCTGCTGCGCAACGGAAAACTCGATGTCATCATCATCGCATTGCCGTTCGGGGATGCAGGCATCCTTACGCAGCCCTTATATGATGAGCCGTTTGAGGTAGTGGTTGGCAACGAGCATCACTGGGCCAATCGGCGCAGCATCAAGCCGCAGGAGCTTGCCACCGAAAGAGTTTTGCTGCTTGATGCCGGCCACTGCTTCAGCAATCAGGTTGCCGAAGCCTGCCCGGAACTCAACCGCAAGAGTACTGAAATTCAACAGGGCACCTCACTGGAAACCATACGCAACATGGTCGCCTCCGGCCTGGGCATAACCGTACTACCCGCCTCGGCGAACAGCGCACGCTATCGCAGCAAACTTCTTAAAGTAATTCCGTTTACCCATCCTGCACCGTCGCGGCGCATCGCGCTGGCGTGGCGCAAAAGCTTTGCTCGTGGTCAGGTCATCGAAGTACTCACGCAAGCCATTGCGCAAGCCACCATTACCGGCATCAAACTTCTACGCTAGACTTCGCCACATGATAAAACATGACTTGCCCCACCGTGAGAACACCATGCTCAGATGGAGCTACGACAAGCTCGCGCCGCTTTATGATCTGGTGATAGCTCGCCCTTTGCTGGCGGCGCGCACGCATTCGTTGCATTCTGTGCCAGCCGATGAGTCTAGGAGCGTTTTGCTGAGCGGCATCGGCACCGGCCTCGACCTGCCGTTGCTGCCTAAACTGCATTCCTACACTGCGCTGGATTTCAGCGCCGCGATGCTGTCGCGTGCCATCCCGCGCGCGACAGGATTACGGGTTGAATGGGTATTGGGTGACAGCATGGCCTTACCTTTCGCCGACGCGCAGTTCGACCATGTGGTGCTGCACCTTATCGTCGCTGTCGTTCCACAACCCGCGCAATGCCTGAGCGAAGCAGCACGCGTACTCAAACCGGGCGGCACCATCATTCTGCTCGACAAGTTTCTGCGCCCGAATAAACGCTCACTGGTGCGCCGCGCGCTCAACCCGCTGTCGCGCCGCATCGCCACACGCATGGATGTAGTGTTCGAAGATGTGCTGGCCGAAGTGCCTACACTGCAGGTAGTCAGCGACGTGCCGCTGCTCGCCGCAGGCTGGATTCGCGGGATCGTGTTGCGCAAGGGTTGACTACTCCTCTAGCAAGCCCAGCTGCTTTGCCAGCCACTTGGTGGTGGTCGCCTGTATCAGGATCGTCATCAGGATAGCGATGAACGTCACCGCAGCGATGATCTGCGCGCCGGGCGCTTTCATTCCGACCAGCATGCCTGCCAGCGCACCCGGAATCACGCCTGTCTCGCGCGTCCAACACATGAATAGCATTTCCTTGAGGCTCCATTTGGCGCGCCTATCCGGTAACGCGCACAGGAACACAGTGACCGGGCGCGCCACCAGCATAAACACTGCAACTACCGCAACGCCGCCGAGCAGGTATTGGTTGATCAGGGCGAAGTCCACCTGCGTACCGAGCATGATGAAAATGAACATGCGCATGATGAAGGCGGTGGTCATCACATATTCCTCCAGTTGCTTGCCTTCCTGTTGCGTGAGCTTGAAGCCCAACGATTCCTGGTTGCCCATCATGATGCCGAACACAAACACCGCCATGAAACCGCTGGACTGCAAACCGTCCGCCCCCATATAGGCGCCGATTACCGCCATCAACGTGACTGCCGGCGCGAACTCGGCGAGGAAGCCGAATTTCTCGTGCGCAATGAAAAATGCCGCCAGATAACCCAATACCCCGCCGATCAGGATGCCCAGCAATGACTGCTTGAGCAGGTCGGCGAGCGCATCGCCGAGAGAAAACGCGCCTGCGCCCATCGCCACGCCCAGCACGGTAAAGGTCAGAATCGCGCCCATCGCATCGTTGAACGCGGATTCGCTCATCACGGTTTGCGCCACGCGATCCTTGATGCGCACCTGTTTGAATACCGGCACCAGCGTCGCAGGATCGGTGGAAGCGATCACAGCGCCGAGCAGCAGCGCGACGACAGGTGCGAGCCCGAGGAAATACCAGGCGGCCACGCCGGTGATCGCGGCAGTGATCAACACGCCGATTGTGGCAATCACCACGATGGTGATCCATACCTCCTTCAGTACCCTGAGCCGTATCGACGCGCCGCCGTCGAACAAGATATAACTGGAACCAAAAATTAGGATCAACTGGTTGATCGTGGAGTCAGTCTTGATGTTCACCCAGCCCAATACACCATGGCCGAGCAACATGCCTGCCAGCAGAAATACCGCAACATCGGGTATGCGCACCACTCTTGCGATCAGGCCGGAGAGTGTGCCTGCGGCGAGAATAGTGCCAAACATCAATAACGCGTGTTTGGCCAATTCCAGTGATGCGGAGGATTCCATGGTTTCCTAGATAGTCTGTCAGCAATTTTTATGGCGGGCTTGTTCTATCAGACTACTGTACCAAATTACCTGGCTGACGGGCTGCAAGAAATATTTGCGCCAGAAATTTGATGCATGCTTTGCGCAATGCCATCATGCTTGACGTGGCGCTCCGCCGGGAATAATATATCCGATCATTTAATTCAGGTAATAATATCATGAGTTCAGCTAACCAAAGTACAGACGTTCAACAACGCATCAAAGGGCAAGTCACCGCTCACCCAGTTGTGCTGTATATGAAGGGCAATCCGCAATTTCCGCAGTGTGGTTTTTCAGCAAACGCGGTGGGCATACTGAACGCCTTAGGGGTACAAGACTTTTTCGCCGTCGATGTGTTACAGGATCCGGAAATCCGCCAAGGCATCAAAGAGTACGCCAATTGGCCTACCATCCCGCAACTGTATATCAAAGGGGAATTCATCGGCGGCTCGGACATCATGACTGAAATGTACCAGAGCGGCGAATTAAAAAATATGCTCGCCAGCTAAATCCACTTAAAGAACTCTGCATCCCCAAGGGGAAGTATTTTCCAGTCCAGACATGAGTTTGGACGAAGAGGTTTTGTCAGATGTTGCTCAGGCGGCGCGTTGTTGGGATTTGTTGATTGATTGAAAGAGTTTGCCCTGGCTACGTTGAGTCGTGGGGCGGCTTCATTATCACTGCATCCCGCGTCAATTGCATCCAGCTTTTTCAAGATATCCCCTTTCTTGAGATCGCTTTCCACCTCCGGTATTGATTTGAATTTCTCGAATGGCGTCATCATGTCCTGATAGCGGTTGCGCTTGCGTATCCGCCCCTTTTCGTCCGTGCATTCGGTCGGGAAGTGGCAGGGGCGGTGGAAGTGGCCGCATCGGAGGTGCCGAAGACCGCCTGGAACCGGGTGACCTTGTCCACGGCATTGATGAGATACACGCCCTTGATCCCATCGAGATCGCCTTGATGCACACTGTCCACGCGCAGATAGCCGGGACGCCCGTCGGGTGCGTGCTTGCGCCGTTCGCCGATGTTGACCTTGGCCGGGCGGTTCTTGTCGAACGATCTGCGTTTGGCCAGATAGGTCTATGGCAGCGCAGGTTGTACAGGTGACCGTTGGAAATGCCCGCCAGCCGCTCGAAGCGGGCATCTCCATGCACCTTAGAATGCGCGCTCGCATAGCTTGCGCGTGGTCGTGCCGGAGAGCGTGCCATGCAAGGCAGGAGGTGGATGTCCTCGTCCGTGTAGCGCCGCACAAAGGGCACGGGACAAGCCCGTTACCTTATGCAGGTAGCCGCAGCACGCCTTTGTCGGCGCGGCTGCAGAGGACGTAATGAAACCGTTTGAGCGTATCGGCCATCCTTGCGCATGCATTCAATAATATTATGGATGGTGTCGACTAGCGCAAATAATATTCATTGCCGGCAAAAAATCGTATATCCTTCTGCAGAAGGCTAGAAGCATGTCATGTGAGGTTTATGAAGTGCCCGGCGCACAAGTACCAGCCAAGTTGATTCATTTCTAGGAGCGAGCGATGGCGAAATTCACGAAAATGTTAAGTGCGGCATGGTTGTTGACCATGATGGCCGGACTGACCGGTTGCGACGACAACGAGAAGAAGCCCGCAACAGCGGTCGCAGTGCCGACCGTTGCATTGACCGTAGGCGGTACAGTCACCGGGCTTTCCGGAAACGGGCTGATACTACAGCTCAACGGAGCGAACGAGCTAGCCGTCAACGCCAATGGCAAATTCAATTTCCCCAAGCCCTTAACCAAAGGCAGCACCTACGCTGTTACGGTCAAAGCCGCCCCCGCTGCGCCGATCAAACAGACCTGCACAATCAGTCAAGGCAGCGGCAGTATCGCCAGCGCGGCCATCAACAACGTCGCCGTCGCCTGCGTCACGAATAGCTACGCTGTGGGCGGTACAGTCTCCGGCCTTTCCGGCAAGGGGCTGGTGCTGCAGCTGAACGGTAAAAATGACCAGGAAATCGCAAGCAACGGTAACTTTATTTTTACCGGTGCTCGTCTTCCAGACGGCAGCGATTACAGCGTCGCGATCAAGTCTATGCCCGCGAAACAAAAGTGCGAGATCAAATCCGTCAACGCCGCCTTTGACAGAGAAACTCTCAACATCGCCGCCGTCACCTGCACCAAAAAAGGTCGCCGTTGATAATGGAAGCTATGCTCCTGAGGGTTTTGATACAAGAGCATGCTTCCTGAGAACCGCGGGCCCCTGATTAGTCGTCGCGCCCCCGCCCTTGTGTTTTCCGTGGTGTGAATCGTAGTCCGGCGGATATTCGGACGATCTGGCGAAGTAAACATGATTGCAGGCATCATATTTATCCTAAAAACCGCAATTCAAGCCACAGAGATCACAGAGAGAGCGGCGATTCCACGCTTCTATATGTTCACCCCAAAGGGTGCGTCAATCTCTTGTTCAAACCGTTTGTTTTATCTCGGTGATCTCTGTGTTCTCTGTGGCTAACTAAGTTTTTCATGGCAATGCTGGAGCAGTGCATGGCGTGTCCGGGCGGCATTGCACAATGAAAAAATACTAACAGATTCGCCTGCCTGTGCTCTAATCACAGGATGAGCAGTTACCCTACCCTACACTGGAGCGAAGCCGGTACAGAAAAGTCCGCACGCTGGCGCTCGGAAAGCGGTGTGCCGCCACCCAAACGCGTGGTAATCGCCGATGACAAGATGACCGCAGATGCCGCCTATCGTCTGGCCTGCGAGGGTACTGCGCTATTATGGCGCGGCGACTTTCAGAATGCGCGTCAACTATTGCAGGCAATGACGCGGCGCGCAAACGAAAAGCCGCGAAAATCTAAAAGCTCACCCGCCTCGCCGGCAGAAGCCTTTCACTTGCACAGGCAAGCGCAATCGCAGCGTGCCCGCACGCTGGGACTGTTGCTGATACCGTTCAATGCGGATCACAGCATACCGCTGCGACGAGCTCCGGACGTGCATCTGGCGTGCCTTGAAGCTTATGGTCGCGAAACAGACGAGCAGCCCTATATTGCGTCGTTGCGCGGACTGCAGGGCATTATCGGCGCCTATGAATGGCGCAAAAATGGCGTGGAGATTCCAGAGTTGGGTGCGCGCGTCCATCCTCATTATGGCGTATTTGCACCGATACGCGGCGAGTACATCGGGCTGGTGAACGGAGCACCTTTGCCCGAGCTGACCACAAACCAGTCGTCGGCATTTGATATCGGCACCGGCACAGGCGTGTTGGCCGCCGTACTGGCAAGGCGCGGCCTCCGGCATATCGTTGCCACCGACCAGGATTCGCGCGCGCTGGCCTGCGCGCGCGAAAATATATCCAGGCTGGGGTTGGCAGAGCAGGTTGAAATTGTGCAGGCCGACCTGTTTCCCGCAGGCCGAGCGGCACTGGTGGTGTGCAACCCGCCATGGGTTCCGGCTCGACCGACTTCGCCGCTCGAACACGCGGTATTTGACCCGGAGAGCCGGATGTTGCTCGGATTCCTGAATGGGCTAGCTGCACATCTGGAGATCGGCGGCGAGGGCTGGCTGATACTCTCGGATCTGGCCGAACATCTGGGGCTGCGCAGCCGCAGCGAATTAATTGCGGCGATCGAGGCGGCAGGTTTGAAGGTGCTGGGAAAAATCGACGTGAAGCCGCATCACCCGCGCGTCTCAGATTCCAGCGATCCGTTGCACGCTGCCCGTGCCGCTGAACTTACTTCGCTATGGAGGCTGGCAGCGAAGTAACCGGAAATATATTTATGCAGAATCGGTGTAGGAATTCCAGCGTCGCGATGGACTCGCGTTTGCGAGTATCATAGCGTGTCTGTTAACATTAGCCACCGAGGAGTATCGCGTGTTTTTTGGTGTAACCCATATTGATTTACCCATTACTGACTCAGCGCGTGCCGAAGCCTTCTGGGGCAAACTGATCGGGCTGAAAGAGGTCAAGCGCGGCGAAGGGTTTGTTGATTTGGATTCGGGCTCGGTCATTCTGCGCCTGGTGCAGATGCCCAAGGTCGTACGCCCGGTGTCGTTGCGCTTGAACGTCGGCGATGTGCATGCCGCCTTCGATCAACTCATCGGTTCCGGAGGGCGAGCTCTCTACGAAGTCCAACGTACTCCCGCGCTGGAACTGGAAGCGCATGTCGCCGACCCGGACGGCAACATAGTCATCGTTTGGCGTGAACTCAGCGAGGATGAATACGGCTTCGTTCCCGACCTGCCCAAGCAGGGCGAGTGGCAAGTCGATGCCGAACAGCTGCTGCTCGAGTTGCTCGCCTACGTACCGGCGCTATTTCGTTCGATGGCGCGGCGCAAGGTGACCAAGATCATTGAAGAGGTGGCAGGCTATGATAGATCCGCCGTCACGCGCGAGCATGTGATACGCGGCTACATTCTGTCCAGCGCCAAGATCAAACGCAACCGGCTGATCGAGCCGCTAAAGCAATGCGGCATCAATCCTGATAACTACAAGGAAGAATTTGACGCTTGAGAGGGCGGCTACTGGCAAATTCATCACGGCGAAAAGGTTCGCGTGGTCACGCACAAAAAATTTGCATGGCACGACACCGAATCCCATCATCCTTAAAACCGCAGTTCAATCCGCAGATTACACAGATTCACGCAGATTTTCATATGGTTACAGGCAGTTTTGTTCTCACACTATAGGTTGTGCCAACAATTTTGATATCCAGTTATTTAATCTTGTGTAATCGGCGTAATCTGCGGACAAGTTTTTAGGATCAATGCAGAAATTTGTTAATCACCTCGACCAGGCTGATAACGATCTCGAAAACGATCAATCCGATCACATACCATTCCAGTTTGTGCAGTTGCTTGTTGTCCCAGACATCGGCCAGCGTTTGCGCGGTATCAGAGATTAAGCCGAGCTTGCGATCCAGCGCCGACTGACGTTCCATCAGCTCAAACTCGTCTTCCAGGCTGGCATACAACCCTTCCAGGTGAGGGTTGTCCCACAGAGTCTCCGGCTTGTCGCCAATCTCGGCCCGCCCCACCATGCGGTGTTCGATCAGCAGCATCGAGCCTATCTTAGATAATAATTTTCTCGAACCTGCACTCACCTTTCCATGCGTCGCAAGCTCCTGGGCCAATGGCTCGATCTTATCGAATTCGCCCGCGACTTTTTTCTCATACAATGTCAGCACCAGATTCTTGCTCAAGGCATCGGCGATGACCTGCAACTTTTCAAGCGAAACATCATCCAGCGACACCGCACCGCTCTGTACGCCGATGCTGCTTCTGCCGGCGTGGATTTCCAGCTCCTCAATTTCAGGGGCCACATAGGGATTGGTCAGTAAAGGCTTCAGCGATTCGACAAAACGCACTTCGTCCAGATCCTTGACTCCAAACAGCACTACCACGCCGTAGCGGAACAGCACCGCGATACCGCCCTCTGCATCCACCTCCAGCGTCAGCGGCGTGGTCGCAAGGCAGTCGGCAATCTTGAACAGCTTCAAGTCCAGGCGATCGCCCAGCAACAGCGCGCGCGCTTTCAGGTCCTGGCGGTTTTTTAAGTGGAGTTCCATGAATTAACTGTGTAATCGGTGGTACAGCATATTGAGACAGGCGCTCACCGTCAAATAATAATACCGTTCGAGATTTCATTCGGCATAAGCAGACTCCAGTCAGCAACTACAACTGCCGAGTGCTGTGCGTCCCCAAAAATCATGAGTTACGAAGGCACCTGCAGCCAGGTCAGATTATGCCGCATCCCTGGCCAGCATGTGGTGTGCGATGGGATTTACTTCTCCAAAGCAGGCCACCTTGTTGCGGCCAGTTTGTTTGGCGATGTAAAGCGCTGCATCTGCTTCAGACAAAACTTCCGGCAGTTCGCGTACCAGCTTGGCTTGGCAGAGTGAATAGCCTATGCTTACGGTAACTGAGATTTCGCCGGAATCCGTTGCAAAACGGGCGGCAGCGATGGCTTGCCGCAAAGACTCAGCCAGCACACGGGCACCTTCTGCGTTGGTTTCAGGGGCAATCACGCAGAATTCTTCGCCGCCATATCGGCCTAGCAGGTCATGCCCGCGCAGCCGCTGCACAAGCAGGCGGGCAACTTCGCGCAACACCTCATCTCCCGTTGGATGCCCATAGGTATCATTGATGCGCTTGAAGTGATCTATGTCTATCATCAGCAACACCAAAGGCAAACCACTGCGTCGAGCCAAGGAACGTTCAGCATGCTCTATCAGGGCGCGCCGGTTGGGGACCTGAGTGAGACTATCCGTCATTGCCAGATGCATGATTTCCCTGTCGGTACGTTCCTTGACCAGCAGCACGAAACCCATCGAGCCCAGCAAGGCTGCGGCCATCACGCCTACATAAGCGACGATCTGTATCCAGTGAGGCGCTATTGAATTTTGAGGTTGGGCGAATTCAATCGGACCGGACAGGGCAACGATGGTCCGGATGGCGATCACCAACACGGTCATCACGATACCGGCGAACATCAGCCGCCATGCACGCCCGGCACGGGTCTCATGATCGGATAGCAACGCGCGGCCTATCAGTACCATCTGGAAAGCGAAGATGAGACCGCCCCAGATGAAGCGGCCGCGCATATCATCCTGCAGCGTGATCATTATCACCAGCGTCAATGCGACTGGCGCCAGATATTGCCAGCGCGGAGCACGGCGCCGCTGGAATTCAAAAATCGCCGCCAGAACCAGCGCATGCGCAGCGGCCTTGCATCCGTTCGCGACTGCAATGGACAGAAAATCAGGAATAGCACCGCGCGCTGCAGCCAATATCCAGGTCAAGGTTTCCAGCAGCATGGCCGCAGCCCATTTGCCCATACCATCCTGTTTGCCGGGGTAGGTGCGATTGGATGCGGCGACTACCAGGCTCAATACCATCAAGGTATTGACCAGAATCAGCGAGAACAGCAAGGTGCGGGAATCCAGGTTCATGGTGTAATAGGCTGTCTATATTTAATATTAGAGAAGCGCTGATTTATTCGGTTTCGTCGTTCCCGCGTAGGCGGGAACCCAGTTAAATTAAGGCACTGGATCACCGCCTTCGCGGAGATGACGAATAAATCAGCGTCTCCTTAGATAGCGCTGCGCTCATGCAATTCTGGTGCGCCGCGCGCCTTGCACTATACCTGCTTTGGCCGCAAACTCGAAACAGCGCGCGCTACTTCAACGGCCCAGCATGCAACCTGAATAACCGCATATGCGACTGACAGGGGTTAGCATCCCAGAAGATGCGTTGAATGGAGATAGATGGATTTGCGCCGCGCTCTAGTCCATCTTCGCTGAAGAAGTCGGATTGTCCCTTCCCTTAAGCCAATTCAGCGCGCCCTGTCCAGCGTAGCGTCCGCTGGCAAAACAGGCGGTAAGCAAATAGCCGCCCGTGGGTGCTTCCCAGTCGAGCATCTCTCCAGCGCAGAATACGCCGGGTATTGCGCGCATCATCAGGTGGTCATCCAGCGCCGCGAAGGTGACGCCGCCAGCACTGCTGATCGCCTCCTCCAACGGGCGCGGGGCGATCAGCCGCAGCGGCAATGATTTTATGGTGGCGGCCAGTTTTTCGGGTTGATGGAAAACTTCAGCGGGCAGCAGTTCGCGCAACAGCCCAGTCTTTACCCCCTTGATGTTGGCCCGGCTTTGCAGATGGCTGGACATCGAGCGTGAGCCTCGCGGATGCGCTATCTCGGCAACAAGGCGTGACAGTTCTTTGCCGGGTACGAGATCGAGATGAATCAGCGCCGAGCCATGCTCGGCGATCTCATTGCGTAACGGAGCGGACAATGCGTAGATCAATCCGCCTTCCACCCCGTGCGCGGTCACCATCAGATCGCCTTGCTGGCGATGCTTCTTTCCAGCAGCATCCGAAAATGTCACGGAAACAGCCTTCACCGGCTGTCCGGCAAATTTCTCGATGAAGTGCGCGCTCCAGCCGACATCGAAGCCGCAGTTCGCTGGCTGCAAAGGCGTGACGGAAATGCTGTGCTGCGCCAGCAGCGGCACCCATGTCCCATCGGAGCCGAGCTGTGGCCAACTGCCGCCGCCCAAAGCCAATACCACCGCATCGGCCTGAACCGCAAGCTCGGAAGGGGCCGCATCAACATGCCTCATGACGAAGCGCAATGAGGGGATTTTTCTATCCGTGGTTTCACTCCAGCCACACCAGCGGTGACGCATATGGAAATGTACGCCAGCCTCGCGCAGGCGGTGCAGCCATGCGCGCAACAGCGGTGCGGCTTTCATGCCAACCGGGAACACGCGCCCCGAGCTGCCGACAAATGTTGCAATGCCCAGATCTTGTGCCCACGCGCGCAATGCTTCCGGCCCGAATGCATCAAGCATCGGTTTGAGCCGATCGCTGCGCGCGCCGTAGCGGGAGAGAAATAATTCCGCAGGCTCGGCATGAGTGATGTTCATGCCGCCCTTGCCCGCCATCAGAAACTTGCGTCCAGCGGTAGGCATGGCATCGTAAACATGGACGCGCGCCCCGCCCTGAATCAGTACCTCTGCCGCCATCAATCCGGCAGGGCCGCCGCCGATGATGGCAACCTCATGTAACTGGTTTTTCATATGAGCAGATCATGTTGCGCGCCTGGCCAGCGCCTGTAAAACCGCCTTGAGCAATTGCCAACAGCGCGCAACCGACTCGATCTCGACGCTCTCGCCGGGCGCGTGAGCGCCGCGTATATCGGGGCCGAACGAAATCATGTCCAGGTGACCGTGGCTCGCGGCGAGCAGGCCACACTCCAGTCCGGCATGGATCACCTGCAGCCCGGCGGGCGACCCGAACTGCGCGGTATATACCTGCTGACACAGCTCCAGCAGCGGCGATGATGGATTCGGCGTCCAGCCGGGATATGCCCCATCTTTCCATGCATCCAGCGCGTAACTGGAAGCGAATGAAACCAGCTTGTCCGCAAGCGCATCGGCGCGTGCGTCGTGCAGCGAGCGCACCTTGAAGGTCGCTTTGAACATGCCTTGCTCCAGCGCGGCCACCCCGAGATTGCTTGAGGTGTCGGTCACACCGGGGAAATCATCGCTGATGCGCGTGACACCGTTCACGGAGGTGTCGAGGAAAGCGAGCAGGCGGTCGCGCTCCGGATTCGCAATAGCCGTGTCCGGTAGTCTGTCGTCATGCCGGCAGACGAACGATACATTTGCATCTGCTTCGGCGAACCGTTTCTGCCATGACCGATGCCTATGCTCGGCCCATTCATCGATGCTCGACGCCATCGCAACGGGCAATGCGCATACGGCATACGCCTCGCGTGGAATCGCGTTGCGCGCGGTACCGCCTTTCATTTCGATCAACCTGACATCGCTGTGTGCCGCCAAATCGCGCAACGCTTCCGCCAACAGTTTGAGCGCATTGCCGCGCCCGAGGTGGATGTCGATGCCCGAGTGGCCGCCGCGCAGCCCGCTTACTTCGAAGCGCAGCAGCGCATAGTCGTGCGGCACAGTTTCATGCGCACATTCGTTGCGCACCTCCACATCCACGCCGCCCGCGCAGCCCAGATAAAAATGCCCCCATTCCTCAGTGTCCAGGTTAATCAACGTCCTGCCGTGCAGAGTGCCGGGCGCCAGTCCGCGTGCCCCGTCCATGCCGCTTTCCTCGTTGACGGTCAGCAACACCTCGAGCGTGGGGTGGATCAACCCCGGCTCTTCCAGCACGGCCAGCGCGAGCGCCACGCCGATGCCGTTGTCCGCTCCCAGCGTGGTGTCCTGCGCGACTACCCAGCCGTCGCGGACGAAGGCTCTAATCGGGTCGCGCTCGAAGTCATGCCATATTCCGGCATTGGCCTGACACACCATGTCCAGATGGCCTTGCAGGATCACCCCGGGTTGACCTTCGCAGCCCGCGCTGGCGGGCTTGTTCAGGATCAGGTTGCCTGCATTGTCGATGGCGTGAGCGATGCCGAGAGCGTTTGCCCATTTGATTAGATGTTCGATCAGCGCCGCTTCATGCAGCGAGGAACGCGGTATCGCGCACAGCGTTGCGAAGTGCGCCCAGACGGAACGTGGTTGCAGATTATTCAGGCTGACGATGCTTGTCATTGAGAAATACTTCAAAAAGAAACGCCCTGGCGGGCGAGGAGGGTCATTAGGGGAAGAAACAGATGAGTATCGTAGACAGTCGTGCCAATTTAAGTGGCCTATGATGTCATGGAACTGCGCTCCTTATTCGACTTCGTCTACCCGGTTATCTTGAAACATGCGCCGCGCGATATCCTTCAAATCATCCACGGATTCGAACCTTAACTTACGCCATTGCTCAGCATCCTTGTGCGTTGACGCTTCATTATCGTTCAGCGAGTTCACATGGCGTGCCCCATAATAATCGGCAACTTCCTGGATTTTTGCGTCACTGACATGAGCCTTGAATTTCACCAGAATATTGCCTGATTGCTTGACCGGCTCGGCCTTTTTGGCCGGCTCATCCTTGGCCAGGGCATTCACGGCGATTCCTGCGCCCAAGCATCCCAGCACAGCGCAAATCAGGATGCCAAGCCACATTTTGAGAAAACTTCCGGATTGATTCATTGTAATTCCTCATTGACCGCTTGATAAACGACCACTGGACAAGGCCGAACATAAACCAGTGCTCTTTACGAGTATGCAGATTAGCATAAGCATCAAGTATATAAAACCAGCCACACCTGTAGCGCAACTTCTTGTAATCCTAAAACGTGATATCTCGTGTGAAGAACGATCAGAGCTTGATGGCACGTGTCAGCAGATACTCATGGTGAACAACATTGTCGTGCAGATATTCGCCCAGCACCTCGTCCATCTCATTTCGCCATGCTGCCAGCCTGGCTGGTTCGTTCTGCAAAGCCTGTACTGCCCGAATGAAAGGGCCGGCCTTGGCTTCCTGAAACAGGCGCAGATGCCTGGGAGTGAGCGCCGGGACAGCCATGATGCCACGCTCATGATGCAGGCGGGTCACGCTGTTCCCCAGGCGTTGCCGCACCACGCCGACATCGCCCCACTGCACCGGCGATGGCAGGCCTTGTGGGGGCGGAACATATTTGGCGATCAGGCTGAATTGGCGACCGATCAACTGCTCGCCAGGCCAGGTGGCAAAGGCGATCGTGCCGCCTGGCTTCAGCACACGCAGCATCTCGCTGAGCGCCACTTCGGGCCGCGGCGCGAACATATGTCCGAACTGGCTCAACACCACGTCGAATGAGGCATCGGGGAAAGGCAATTCCTCTGCATCCCCTTCATGCCATGCAATATCGTCATGGCCGGCCAGCGCAGCGCTTTCCCCAGCCTGGGCGAGCAGCGCGGGGGTCAGGTCGAGCCCGGTTACCTTCGCTCCCAGATTGCGCGCCGTGATTGCAACCACGCCCGTACCTGTACCCACATCCAGAACGGCGTGGCTGCCTCTTACTCCGGCATAGCGCACCAGATGCCCGGCTACCGGAGTCGTAAACACGGCCATGTCGCCGAAATTTCCCATGGCCCAAGTTTCACGCTGCCTGGATTTGAATTGATTGATCGGATCAATGCTCATAATTAATCTCCTTGGGAAAAATCACAAGTCGAGTCTATGATTTTCCGAACAGTTCGTCGAGCGGATTTTTTGTTGATGGCGCGCTGCCGGAAACACGCTTCGCGGCGAATTCCTCCTCGATGTTGTCGCGGTAGAAACTCCAGGCCGATCCCGAACTGCTGAAGCGGCGCCAAGTATCTTCGCCGACGCCGCTGTATTGCAACGTGCTGCCATCGTCGAGCTGAACTTGCAGCAGCCGGGCGCGACTATCGTAGCCTATCGCGCGCAACCGTCCAGCATTGACTTTCTTCATTTCCATCGCATCCTCCTGAATTGTGCTCTATGCAAATCATAGCGATCTTGAACAATAACGATCAAAATTATTTTCAGAAAATGTGCTACATTTTCGGCGGCAATATAATTCATACTCAATAGTCATATTAAACAGATAAGGTATTATCAAATCATGAAAAGAATCCGGGCAAAATCTCCTCGTGCGGAACAGGCTTACACGCTGGTGTGCGACCTGCAGCAACGTTTTGTAACCAAGCTGAATGCGATCAGCAAAAAATTCGGCAACGGCAAACCCTATGAGCCTACCGAATGGTTCCGCGATCAGGGCAAGTATGGCGGCGGCGTTCGCTTCATGGCGACAGATGAAACGTTGTTCAACCGCGCATCGGTCAATACCTCCCAGGTTCAATACGACGAGGATGCAAGCAAGCAATTGGCTTCTGCTTCCGCGATCTCGACTATCATCCACCCCAAGAATCCGCTGGCGCCCTCGGTGCACATTCACATCAGCTGGACCGAGATGAAGAATGGCAGCGGCTACTGGCGCGTGATGGCAGACCTCAATCCCGCGATTGAAAATGCCGATGACAAGGAGCTGTTTGCCGGCAAGCTGAAACAGTCCGCGCCACAGCAATATGCCGAAGCGGCAGCGCAAGGTGACCGTTATTTCAATATTCCGGTGCTGGGCCGCCATCGCGGCGTGACACACTTCTATCTGGAAAATTATACCAGTGGAAATTTCGACACAGACCTGGCGATGGCCAGGTCTGTGGGCGAAGCCGCAATCGATACCTATTGCGACATCCTGGCCGCAGCGATCGAAAAGCGCACCACGCCGACCGAAGCCGATTACAAGAAGCAGCTCGACTACCACACGCTGTATTTCTTCCAGGTGCTGACGCTGGATCGGGGCACGACATCGGGTCTGCTGGTGCACAACCAGAATGACGTCGGCATTCTGGCTTCGCTGCCTTCGCATGTTAACCGGGCGCTGTTGGCCTCATGGGTAGCCAAGATGCCGCAGCCCCAGGATCAGCTGCTGAAAAAGATGATTGCTTGCCTGGAAAACGAATACGTGTGTGCGGTAGGAGACGCGACCAAACAGGCATTGGCAGATTGCTTGCGCGCACACTATCAGGCCAATCCTGCGGCGATCGACATGCAAGCCAGCGGCAACACCGTGCCGCCTACCGTCAACAACCACCGCTAATCTGTAATCTTATATAAACCGGGCGTGGCACGCGCCCGGTTTAATTCGGCTGCCAGCCCGGATATTTCACATGTAAAGCCTCGGCATTTCCTTCGCCTGAATATCGCACCGCAAAAGCTCTTTTAAGCCTGATTCAAATCCGCATTAAAACGATTTCCGTGTTGGCTTAGTCTCGCGCTCATGGTTAATGCAAATTGGAATGACACCTTTGATTTTGCATGAGTTCATGTAACAATCATCGGGACAACATTACCATCGTATCCAAACATGGATAATCTGATCGAGGTCAATGACCTTCATTATTCCTATGGCACGCGCAAGGTGCTCAAGGGAATCAATCTCACTATCCCGCGCGGCAAGATCGTCGGAATCATGGGTGCCAGCGGCAGCGGCAAATCCACGCTGTTGCGCCACTTCAGCGGTCAGTTGCGCCCCACGCGTGGCAGCGTGAAATTCATGGGAAAAGTGATACACGATCTCAGCATCGACGAGTTGTACAAGACACGCCTGCAAATGGGCATGATGTTTCAGGTCAGCGGTTTGTTCACCGACCTGTCCGTATACGATAATCTGGCCTTCCCGTTGCGCGAGCACACCAATCTGCCGGAAGAGCTCATCCATGATCTGGTGTTGATGAAGTTACATGCGGTCGGTCTGCGTAATGCTCGCAAGCTGATGCCTAGCGAACTTTCTGGCGGCATGGAACGCCGCGTAGCGCTGGCGCGCGCGACCATAGCCGATCCCGCGCTGATCATATACGACGAACCTTTTGCCGGACTCGACCCGATCTCACTCAATACCATCGCCAATCTGATCCGTAAACTGAATGATGCGCTGGATGTAACCTCAGTCGTGGTGACCTACGACCTGGCAGAATCGCTCAAGATTGTCGATTACATCTATTTCATCCATGACGGCATCGTGGTCGCAAAGGGCGACGTTGGCGAGATGATCAACTCACAGGATCCCTTCGTCTGGCAGTTTATCCACGCCAGGCCAGACGGCCCGATCGCCTTCCAATATCCCGGCCCACCCTATCCGGACGACTTGAATGTCAAACCCTGACGGCACCGACAATAACCGGATTATTTTGCTCCGCTGCTTAACTAGCGTAGCGTTGTATTCTGTTTGGAACCTAACTTCTCCAGTGGGAGCGGCTTTAGCCGCGATTGGTCGCTCGAGTTTACTGTCCGCATCGCGGCTAAAGCCGCTCCCACAAAGGACTTGCTTGATAACTCCATTAAGTTTAATCAACAGTGCAACGCTACACTAGATACGCAACCTCCCGTCCACGCAGCAAAGCGCTTTGTCCAGCCTGGCAATAGTCGGCAGCAGCGCCAGGCCGGTGCGCTCCTCCAGTGCGCGTGCCCTGTGAGACAACTGATCCAGCTCAATGTTGACAGGCTCCCCGGTCGCCGCGAAGACAATGGTGTTGCCGCTCTTGCATCTGGGGAACATCACGGCGCGATTATCAAAGGCAGTCTCGATATGCGCAAATCCTCCTTTGAC
The DNA here is from genome assembly GCA_016195965.1 of Nitrosomonadales bacterium. GTDB lineage: Bacteria > Pseudomonadota > Gammaproteobacteria > Burkholderiales > Gallionellaceae > Gallionella. The sequence continues at coordinate 28,402 of JACPYR010000048.1, forward strand.
GCCATCACACAGACCGATCAAGTTGACAGCCAGCAAGCCCCGATCGCTTAGCCGCACGCGGCAGGCCTGATAAAAGGGCAGCGTATTCAGATCGCCGGGGTGTGAATGCTCATTGAAGCCATCGACTAGAATCAGATCGTAGCTCGGCTCTGTATTCGCCATGTATTCGGCACCGTCGCCGATCACGATATTCAAGCGCGCCGTATCGTCCGGCAGCCCGAAGTGTTCACTGGCCACCTCTACTACACGCCCGTCGATTTCCACGACCGTCAGAACAGACAGCGGAAAGTGACGGTACAGGAATTTGGTCAACGACCCCGCGCCCAGGCCGATCAGCAGTACGTTGCGCGGATAGCTGCTGGGATCACGCAGCAGCAACCCCGCCATCATCACCCGCGTGTATTCCAGTTCGAGACACCATGGGTGCAAGACGCGCATCGCGCCCTGCACGCACTCCGACTCAAAGCGCAGTGTGCGCAGACCGCCCTTTTCCCGAACATCGATAGCAAAGTTCATCATCACTTGGGAGGCGCTTGCCGTATGTGCTTGGCGTCTATCGCTGACCGGGATCAGCGGTGATGACGAATCAAATTAATCGGTGGTTCCATCCGGATTATTTGCATTGAATCAGCATGGTTGTGGTGGTATCAGCCTTGATTTCCAACTTGCCAATATTTCCCACCTTGGTCAGTTCAGCGTAACGATCAGAATTGCGGTCAATCAAATCGTAACCCTTCGGACAAAGATCGGACGCCTTCTCGGTGCACTTGCCCTTGACGGCATTGCCACATTGCACCAGATATGCAATTTCACCGCCAGGCCCTTTAACCTGCTTGGCACTGGCACAGCCCGCCAATAAGGCCAACAATATTAATAACAAATTTTTCATGTAATCCGCCTTCCGCAAGAAGCGCCTAAGGGTTATTTTTTGGAGAGTCATATTCCGTTGCCAGAATATCCCTGATTTCTTTGCCAACGAATTCCGGCGGCCAGATGATCTGGTAATTGCCCTGATCCTCGGCAGGCACGACGCTGGCAAGCAACACCTGGAATTTCATACGCTGCTTTTTATCGGCGGCAGACCGGTTGGTTGCTTTCCAGAAAAACCAGATTTCATTTCCGTTGGTGTCTTTATAAGTACTGACAGGGCCATGTCCCTGACACCATTCGCCGAACTTGGCCCTGAGTCCGCCCAGCGTGATGGTGCCCGTCAACTTGGCAACCTTATCGACGGAAATGGGCTGGCCGCATTCGGAAGCAATCGCCGGTTGCGCGAATGCAAACAAAAACATCAATGACGCAAAATGGAATATATTCATTATATAAAATTCAACTATGAAAGGGACTTCCCCGGTTGGGTGATCGATGGCACCTGAGCCCGTCAATTTTTTGACCGCCAAAAAATTCGATATCGAGCGCAATGACAGCAACCCTTCAACAATGCCATCCAGCGCCAGGATCGCCGCCTCGCGAGTCAGAAGCGACAGTCATTCTCGCCGACCTGAGCAGTGAGCAGCCTGTCAAACGGATCGGCGTGCATACAAGTCTAGCCGCGCGCAGCTTACACAATCTGGCTAAGTTCGCCAACACATACCCTAGTGTGCATGTGTGCGCCCAATAAAACATTTTGGAATGTTCGCGATGATGATGTTCAGAATTGCCTTGCCATAATAATTTCCATTTCTCTACTCGTCATTCCTAGCGTGATTGCGGCGGACGAAAAAGTGAGTACCGCAGCCCGCGCGACAGCCGCAATCTGATCAATCTGAATCAATATCCGGGTAATACAAAAAAAGATAAGTAGAATAAATTAGTTGCTGATGCCGCGAAGCGACCTGCTGCTGTTCAGCAGTCAAATATATTCAGCACCCACTCTTCTAATTGGTATCTCTCTCGGTAGCCGCAACTATCGGCCCTTCAAATGTTCGGTCAGCGTGGGGATGACCAGCGCGCGGAAAAGCGCGTCGATCTCCTTGGGAGTGAGGGGTTTCTTGTAGTGGAACCACCAGGTAATCACCGAGGTGAAGGTGGCGCCGATAAAGTCGATGAATAGATCGAACGGGATGATGTGATCCGAGCTCTTCTTGTACAGGGTGCGCGCCTCCTTCTTCATCAGCTGCACCAGCATGTCTTCGATGTGGGTTTTCACGATGTTCCACCCCTGCCCGTTGACGAGCGAGCGATAAATAATCTTGTGGCTTGCGGCATGCTCGAACATCGCAAGGCTGAAGCCGATCACTTTCTCATAGCTGTGATCCGAGCCGGATGCCGCCGCCATCTGAGCCTGATGCAGGATTTCCTTCAGGCCTTGCAGGCCTTCGATGAGCAGCTCGCTCTTGTCGCGGAAGTGCCCATAAAAAGTGGAGCGGCCTATGTCAGCACGATCCAGTATGTCCTGTATCGAAATTTCCTCGTAGCTCTTCTCGGTCATCAACGAGATCAATGCAACGACCAGCGCCTTGCGCGTCTTCTGGATGCGACGGTCTTGCCCCATGATTCACCTAATCCTTATCCGATAGAAAACTTAGAATCTGCTGATTGTGCAGGTTTAAATGTTGCGAACATAATGAATCATTTTGGTAATGTTGTTTTTTATAAATTCACAACGTACCTCACCTATGAATTGATGAACAAAAAGTATATTTTTGTTCAGAACCTGACAAAACGATTTTAGTTGTCCTAGCAACCCTATCTGCACGACATTATATTGCGTTCATGAACACGTGTTCATTTATTAATTCGAATTCAGTAGGTGGGCTTTGTGACGATAAGTGGCAAGCAATATGCATTGGAAAAAGCGGGTTCAAGAATAGCACAGGGCGTTGTGTGCGCAACCTTGCTTTATTGCGGGGCGGCGCTTGCCGCTGATTCTTCGCACAGGCTTACCGTTCAAGTAAGCGGTTTTACACACGAGCGCGGCCATGCCGTGGCGAATCTGTTCCGCGAGGGGGACGATGTGTTAAAACCGGACCAAGCCTATCAGCACGAACAGGCGGAAATCCATGATGGCAAGGCGACCATCAACTTTCCGGATCTGGCCTATGGCAAGTATGCCGTTTCCGTGTACCACGACGAAAACGGTAATGGCAAACTGGATCATAACTTTTTCAGGATCCCTGCCGAGCCGCTCGGCTTTTCCAACAACTTCCAGCTGGGTTTGTTTACCGGTTTACCCAGCTTTGAAAAATTGCAATTTCAATTTGCTGCGGACCCCGCCGTCATAGCGATAACGCTCAAATAAGGAGCCGGCCATGATCTTTCTGGAAATTGCCTGGAACAACCTGCGGCGCAACCGGCGACGCACGCTCTCCACGCTGGCCGCAATTGGTGTCGGCGTGAGCATGGTGGTGTTCATCAACGGCATCACCGCCGGCATTTCCGCGAGCATGTCGGATGCGTTGGTCAATCAGATCGACGGCCATGTGCGTATCCAGCACCGCGATTACAAAAAATATTTTCTTGCCGAACCGGAAAAGATACTGATTCGCGATTATCGCGAGCTTCAAGCAGAGATCATGAAAAATCCGCACGTGCGCTCCGTCATGCCGCGCGTGATGACGGGCGGGCTGATGGGCAACAACGACAAGAGCACCACGTTTTTTGCTTTCGCTTCTGATCTTGCGTCGCTGCCTTCAGTGCTGCCCGACTATGGCAAGAACCTGGTCGCCGGGCAGTTACTGGCGGAGAGCGATCCGGACGGCGTGCTGGTGGGCCGCGCGTTGGCGAAGAATTTCAAATTGAACATCGGCGATGAACTGGTGCTGCTGTCGAAAACCGTGCATGGCGAAAACAGCAATGCGCTGGTGCATGTCCGCGGCGTGGTAGCTTTCCCGCCGGATGAGGTGCTGGAGCAAAGCCTGGTGTTCACCACTTTGGGCAGAATGGTGAAGGAAAATCTTCTCGACTTGGGCTACGGTGCGACGCAACTGGTGGTGCGCCTGGACGACACGAAGAATGTCCCCGCCGTCGAAGCGGAGCTTGACCGGTATTTCGAATCGCACAACATGCCCTGGCGGGTGACGCCCTGGTATGACAACGAGATATACAGCCGCATCGTCGGAATGTTTGAGGGTGTCAGCAAGCTGATCTCCATAATCCTGGTTTTGATGGTCGGCGTGGTGACCAGCAATGCCTTGCTGATGACGTTCTTCGAGCGCATCCGGGAGATCGGCACGCTGCGCGCCATTGGCATGAACAAGCTCGACGTGTTCCGCCTGCTCTATACCGAGTCCGCCATTGTAGGCATAGCCGGAGCGCTGCTCGGGCTGGCGTCCGGCGTGGCGCTGGTGTTGTCCGGGCGGCACATCGGCATACCGCTGGGCGGCATTGTTAATCAGGTGGTGCATCCGGCGCTTAACGCCGGCAGCCTGGTGGTATCGGTGGCAGCGCCCATCGCTTGCATCATCGTCGCGGCCTTTATACCGATCCATGCCGCGACCCGCATGAGTGTCGTCGCATCGCTGAATTATCATTGAGGGGACGACACCATGCTTTTTATCCTGGCTTACAAAAACCTGTGGCGCAACCTGCGCCGGACGGTGCTGGCCGAAATTTCCATCGTGTTCGGCGTGTTGGTGATTATCGGCTCGGGAAACTTCATCAATGGCATGCAACGCGACTGGGCAAAATTTGAAATCAATTCCAGCACCGGCGCATTCCAGGTCGAGCACCGCGATTATCAGGCGATGGGAAAATCCGAACCATTGAAAGCTACGCTGGAAAACAGCGCCGCGCTGGTGGAACAAATCTCCAGGATACCTGGCGTGCGTGCCGCCTACGGCAAGCTGAATTTTTCCGGCATGGTTAGCAGCGGCGTCAAGAGCACCTTCTTCGACGGCAGGGCGGTGGACGTTGCGCGGCAGCGGCAGACCCTGAGCCAGCAGCAGGACTTGATCGTCGCCGGGAAACCACTCGGCGATAGCGCTGGCGGTGTCATTCTTGGCGCCGACCTGGCGAATATGCTGGGCCTCAAGATCGGCGACCCGGTGACGATCGTGGTGCAGACTTTGCATGGCGGCCTCAACCTGACCTATGCCACGCTGGTGGGCACCAAGAACGGACGGCATTTTCCTTCCACGATATACCTGGAAATGCCGCTGGACGATGCGCAAAAATTGCTCAGGGTGCATGACCGCGTATCGCAGGTGGTGGTTGGCGCGGAAGATTTCGATAGCATTCCCGGCTTGATGAAACGGGTCGAGGCTGAGTTGCGCAGCGAGCAGGCGCCGTACGTGATGCGTGGCTATCAGGTGCTGATCCCGATCTATCCGCAGGCAATTCCATCGTTCAAGTTTATTTCCATCTCCGTCGGCATCGTGCTGTTTATCCTGGTCGGCGGGGGCATCGGCAACGTGATGGCGATGGCGGTGCTGGAGCGGAAAAAAGAAATCGGCACCCTGCGCGCGCTGGGAATGGAAAAGAACCAGGTGCGGCGCTTGTTCCTGACCGAGGGCTTCATGATTGGCGTCATCGGCTCGCTGTCTGGCCTGCTGCTCACCAGTGCATTGACCTATTTTATTGCCACTCACGGCGGCATCCATCTGCCGCCGCCTGCAGGCACCAGCCAGATATTGATCATCATTCCGCAAATGAATCTGGCGACGAGCGTGCTGGGCGTGGCCATGCCGCTGCTGGTGAGCGTGTTGGGTGCCTGGTGGCCGGCATCTGCGTCGGCTAATTTAAATCCCATCGAAGCATTGACGGAGGCATGAAATGAAGACCATAGGGTTCAAGAAAATTAACGCGATTCTGCTTGCCGGAACGCTGATGATCCTCGCGCCGCTCTGCAGCTACGCCGAACCCAGCGCTCTGCAAATACTGGACCGGGCGGACGACAAATGGGACCTCAATCTCAGGAACGCCACTACCGCACTGGAATTGCTGGTCTATCGCGAGAGTGAGCTGCGCAAGTCCTACCACTTGAAGCTGAAATATCAGGACACCGACCATGTATTGGCGGAAACGACCTTTCCTCCGCGCAACGAGGGCGAAATCATGCTGCAGGCGGGGCGCAGAAACTACTGGCTGTTTCTGCCCAACATCAACCGGGCGATGCGCATCTCCGAATCCAACAGCCTTTCCAACAGCGATTTCTCCAATACCGACCTGCTGTCGCCGCGCCTGAGCAATGAGTACGCTCCGGCACTGATCGGCACGGAAAAGCTGGGCGATGTCGAAACCTACAAGCTCGAATTGCTGGCGAAAGACGAGAGCACCCCATACGCAAAAATTATTTACTGGATACGCAAGGCCGACTATTTTCCGTTGCGGCGCGACTACTACACCTTTTCCCAGCAACTGCTGAAACGATTGGACATGAAGGCCTCATCGGCCAAGGTGAGCTGGCCGGATACTTTTGTAATGAGCAGCGTGCTGGAGCGGGACAAGAAGACTGTGATCCGCTACCTCAAGCAAACCCACGGGCCGGGTTTTCCACCGGAAACCTTCCACGAAAGCTCGTTGATGAAGCGCTGAGCAAGGCAGAAAAATGAAAATCATTTCTCACGTTGCGCTTTCAGCAGGTGTGCTTGCCGCACTGCTCGCGGCGAATGTCCGGGCAGAGAGCGTGGCGGGTGCGCCCCTGCCAGGGAAACCGGATGCGCAAGACCCGTTTGGCGGTGACGATCCATTCGCGGTGCTGGGCGCAAAAGATCGAGCAACACCGGATCAAGCAACTCAAAATGATCCTCATCGCGGCGCACGCGTCAAGACGGAAGGTTCGCTGTTTCTCAAAAGCGTCTATAACAATCTTAACCTGGACTCGCGCATCAACCCCGGCAATCGCGTCATGCTGCTGGACCAGCAGCGCCAGATATTTGAAGCGCGGCTGACCCTGAGTCAACACCTTGATGAGGCGCAGCAATGGCGCTGGCTGTTCAAGGGTTTCGCATCCATTGCGAGCTACATCGACCAGTACGGCATGACCAATCAGGGAGGGCGCGTAGACGAGTTATTTGTCGACAGGAAAGGCGCAGGCTGGTTTGCCAATCTGGGAAAACGCCGCATTGTGTGGGGACATGCGCAGGGGTTCAATCCGGTCAATGTCGTGGTGCCGCCGCGCGATCCCACTAACCCGAGCCGCGAAACCGAAGGACAACCGATGCTGTGGGTGAACAAAGCCAGCGGCGCTGGAGCGCTAGATGTGATCGCCACGCGCAACTATGACCGCAACTACGCCAGCGACCAGAATCGCTGGGGCGTCAAGTTGAGCCACGCCGCCGCGAAAAGCGACTACGCGCTGTATTACTTCGACGGCTCACGTTACCGTGACGGGCGGGCTTATGAACGGATGCTGGGCGGCTCCTTCTCGGCGGACGTGTATCCCGGGATCACCGTTTACCTGGAAGCGGCGCGCTTTGCCGACAATTACCGCAACTATTACGACGCTACTGGCGCGAGCTTTTTTAAGAACGGCGCTTATAGCCAAACCGTTGCAGGCTCTACGCTCAACCTCGGCGGCAAGCGCAGTGTGGCCGTCGAATATTTCCGCAACGAGCCAGGTTATTCAGAAGCGGAGCGCCTGAACTATTTTCAGGCTGCCGACCAGCAACTTTCTGGCGGCCCTGCTACCGGGATAGCCAATGATTTCCGGCTGACCTGGATGAACCGCGATTATCTGTTGGTGCGTTACCAGAACGAATGGCGCGAGCGCTACACGCTGGATGCGAGCGCGCTTCTGGCAGGAGACAACTCACATTTGCTGCGGGCGCAGGGTAACTACGCAATTTCGGATTATTACGAACTGCGCATCGTGCTGCTGCGCTACCAGGGTTCGCACGATAGCGAGTTCGGTAATAACCCGGTGCGCAACGCGCTGGAGTTATGGCTAGGCGCCAATTTTTAATGGGGGCCATTTTTCAATGGGGGATAGGACATGAGCATCAAACTGAAATCAGTGGGCAAGACTTACCAACTCGGCCAGACCACCGTGCATGCATTGCGCGATGCTACGCTCGAAATCGCACAGGGCGAATTCGTCGCGCTGGTCGGCCCTTCCGGCAGCGGCAAATCGACCATGCTGCAATTGATGGGCGCGCTCGACCAGCCCAGCAGCGGCGAAGTGTGGGTGGATGATCAGCCCGTCAACCAAATGAGCGATCACGAACTGGCGAAAATCCGCCGCAACCGCATCGGCTTCATCTTCCAGTCCTTCAACCTCATCCCGGTGTTGAGCGTGTTCGGCAATGTCGAACTGCCGCTGGTGTTGCAGAGGGTGCCCAGGCAGGAACGGCATGACCGCGTCTACGCGATGCTGGAGCGCGTCGGCCTGACCGAGCGCGCGCTGCACAAGACCGAAGAGCTGAGCGGCGGCCAGCGCCAGCGCGTCGCCATCGCCCGGGCGCTGGTCACCAATCCTACTATCGTTCTATCCGACGAACCTACCGCCAACCTGGACTCGAAGACCGGTGAAGAAATTCTCGCCCTGATGCAGCGCCTGAACGAAGAACAACACGTCACGCTGCTGTTCGCTACGCACGACGCCAAGATCGTCAAGCATGCGAAGCGGGTGGTCAGCATACTGGATGGGCGCATCAACAATGATCAACTGACAGCGGGTGCATAAACTGTTTGAAAGGGGGCATACCCTTAAATACCCGCTTCAGCGGGACGGCGAAAAAGCTCGCTCAGGCTGTTGTTCTATATGGTTTGGCAAATAGTTTGGGGTTTACGTTTGGGGCGATTGTTTTAGTTTTGGTTTTTGTTTGAGCGTATCATTGCTGAATCTCATGGCTACCACCATCTTGAAAAAGGAGATTTAAGATGAGTACTCGCGAGTTGATCGAAATCTATCACCACGCATGGACCAGTGGTGACTTCTCCACAGCGCGCGCCTGCCTGGCCGACAACCTCGATTTCAAAGGCAGCATCGACACTTTTCATACAGCCGATGAATTCATGGCTGCGCTGAAGAAATTCCAGAGCATGTTGCGCGGCGTAAAGCTCCTCAAAAACTTTTTTGCACAGGATGGCGCCGCGCTGCTGTATGACTGTGACAGCCCGGCCGGATTGATACGCACCGCCGAGTTCTTCACGGCCAAGGGTGGCAAGATCAGCGAAATCAGATTGGTCTTTGACGCCTCGGAACTGCGCAAACTGATGCAGCCGTAGTGCCTGGCGCGAAGACAGCGGCCTCACTGTCTCTACGACTGATGAGGTTGGAGAGGAGCCGGTCACGAATAAGCGGGATTTCACTCGACGCATCGGGCAACCCCGGTGACCTGGTGGCCGAGCTACTCTTGAATCTGATGTACTGAGCTGAATTTTGAAGGAGGTTCGCCCATGCAAGATTCACAACGCATCCGTATTGAAGGGCATGTGAGCGCGGGCTTCGAAGCCGTGCGGGATGCCTTCGCCGAGAATTTCTCGCGGCGCCACGAACTGGGCGGCGCCTGCTGCGTGTACCACTGCGGCGAGAGGGTTGTTGACCTGTGGGGCGGTGTGCGCAACAAGGCGACCGGCGAGCCTTGGCAAGAGGACACCATGGTGGTGGTCCACCCGGCCACTAAGGGCTTAGCCGCGATGACTCTGGCGCTCGCACATTCACGGGGCTGGCTCGACTACGAGCAGCGCGTCTGCATCTACTGGCCGGAGTTTGCCCAGAACGGAAAAGAGACCATCACCGTGCGCCAACTGCTGGCCCACCAGGCGGGCCTGTTTGCCTTCAACGAGCCGGTGGATCGCAGCGTGGTCGCCGACCTAGATCGGCTGGCGGCCGTCATGGCCCGCGAGAAACCGGCCTGGGAGCCCGGCGCGCGGCAGGCCTATCACGCGCTAACCCTCGGCTTCTATGAGGGCGAGCTGCTGCGCCGCGTCGATCCGCAACACCGCAGCCTGGGGAGCTTCTTTCAGGACGAAATCGCCACCCCGCTGGGCATCGACTTCTACATCGGCCTGCCAGAGGCTATCCCGAATTCCCGGCTCGCTACCCTTGCCGCGCCAGGCATGTTCCGGATGCTACTCGGGTTTCCGATCCGGCTGACGCTCGCCGCGTTCAATCGTCGCTCGAACATTTATCGGGCGCTCGTGGTGAATCCCGGTACAGAGATGTACCTGGACAAGGAACGCATCTACGCCCGCCAGATCGAAGTGCCGTCGGGCAATGGCGTCGGCACCGCGCGCGCCATCGCCCACGCCTACAGCGTGTTCGCCACTGCGGGACAGGAATTGCAGTTACGCCCGGAGACGTTACAGCTGCTCTCGGCTCCGGCGATACCATCAACGCACGGCGGCTTCTACGACGAGTGCATGATGGGCGACTTGCGGTATTCGCTGGGCTTCATGAAGCCCGGCCTCACATTGTCTTTCGGCAACGAGGGCTCGTTCGGACATCCTGGATCAGGCGGTTCTCTCGGCTTCGCCGACCCGAAGAGCCGCATCGGCTATGCGTACGTCACCAGCCAAATGGGGACAACCCTCACCGGGGACCCGCGCGACCTCGCGCTGCGAAACGCGCTGTACTCGATCATTCCGCCGCCATCACAAGCCGCAAGGTAGTCTGACTCACATTTTCGCTATGGAGGTTATATGACTGAACATGGGAAATTCTTCTGGAACCAACTCGTAACTACGGATCAAAAAATATGCGGGGATTTCTACTGCGGGTTGCTCGGTTGGAACCGTCGCGAAGTAGATGCCGGCCCCTTCGGCACCTACACAATTTTCAGTTGCGGAGGCGCTGATGTAGGGGGAATGATGAATCCCACAACCGACTATTCGCGGTCTCGTCCATCCTGGTGGCAAGCGTTCATTGCTGTCGCCGATGTTGATGATTGCGCCGCTCACGTCGGCGAACTCGGTGGCGCCATCATTGAACCACCACATGATATTCCGGGCGTTGGCCGTGCGTGCATGGTCGCCGACCCAACGGGTGCTGTAATTCATCTTATTACTCCGGCATCTTAAAATTTGTTGTAGCAGGAAATGCTGGCCTTGTAGTGAAACTATGGAGGGCGCAAATATGAAACCTGTTTATTTCGATTTTACGGTCCACGATGTCGGTCAAGCACGAAAGTTCTTCGAAGCGGTTTTCGGCTGGCAGTTCGAGCGCTTCACTATGCCCTACGAATATTACCGGATACAGGCGGGGCCTGAGGACGAACCGGGAATTGATGGGGGCATCGGAGCATTGAAAGACGCGCCAATCGCGGGCGGAACGCCTGTGACTCAGCTTACCGTGCCGGTCGCCAATCTCGATGAGGCCATCGCGAAGGTGCAGGCCAGCGGCGGGCGGGTGATTGAGCCCAGGATGCCGATTCCCGGCATCGGGTGGTATGCCACCTGTGCGGAGCCCGGCGGTCTTCGATTTGGGATAATCGAGGCCGATCCAGCTGCACAGTGAAAAATTTCTGATACTCGCATAGTGCGTTGATCGACGGCAAAACCCGATGAAAAAACCCAATGAAAAATGGTTAGATGATTTTAGATACAACCCGATTCCTCCACTACTGGAGAGCGGAAATCGCGCAATCATGTTGGCTGCAGAGCGCGATCTATTAGGCAAGGATTGCGACGTAGAAAAGCTGTGGCAACTGCCCGAAGTTCAAAAAATACTGAGGCAACAAAAGCACAACGGTAGTTGGGCTTACCCAACAGGAAATGCGAATGTCCGCTCGCAGGAGAATTACGATCAAATTGAAACATACAGAAACCTAGCTTTATTGGTTGAGGAATACGGACTCAACAACAGACATCCTGCGATTCAAACAGCGGCTGAATATCTGTTTTCGTTTCAAACCAAAGAGGGGGACATTCGCGGCATTTATGGTGATCAATACAGCCCCAACTATTCTGCGGCAATAACAGAGCTGCTTATCAAGGCGGGATATGAGAACGACGCGCGTATTCAAAAGTTATTCAGATGGCTGCTGGGCTATTCCCCTGAGAACAAAAAATTACAACCTCGATATCATTTTCGGTCACACTGGGAAGTCCCGTCACACTTGCGTGCGACCGCAACTGCCGGTGCCGCGCGGGCAACCGAGCCATGCAGCCGGTGATCGAACACCCCTGGCAATTGACGCCTGCCGAAGCCGCGGAGTTGCAGAATGAATTGCGCCAGCGGGTGGAACGCAACGACCGCTTGCCGACTATCAGGCACGTGGCAGGCGTAGACGTGGGTTACGAAGCAGGAGGGCGCGTGACGCGGGCGGCGGTGGCCGTGCTCGCATACCCAGGCCTGCAACCGGTGGAGACCTCCGTGGCCCGTTGCCCGACGGCATTCCCCTATGTGCCCGGACTGCTTGCATTCCGCGAGCTGCCTGCTGTGCTGGCGGCCCTGGCCATGCTGAAAATCACACCCGATCTCATCCTCTGCGACGGCCAGGGCATCGCGCACCCGCGCCGCTTCGGCCTCGCCAGCCATCTCGGCGTGTTGCTGGATGTCCCCACCATCGGGGCGGCGAAGACCCGGCTCACCGGCCATCACGACGAACCGCCAAACGTGAAAGGCGCGTGGACGCCGCTGATCGATGGCACAGAGACCATCGGCGCGGTAGTGCGCACGCGCGCCGGAGTGAAGCCGCTCTACGTCTCCATCGGTCATCGCGTATGTCTCGAGACAGCCATCGAACTCACGCTGGCCTGCGTCACCCGCTACCGCCTACCGGAGACCACGCGCCACGCCCACCATCTGGCCTCGGCGAAAAAGGACGACGCATGACGACAGCCGTGCTCATGATCGCAGCGGCGATGCCGACCCGGGAAAGGGCTATGGCTGAAGAGGCTACGACCTTTTTACTGCGCTCACCCCAACGTCCCGGATCCCAACGTCCTGCCCACCACCTCCTGCACATCCCTGGACAAGCCTTTGGCCGCAGCAACTTTCTGCAACGCAGCCTGCATCTGTTTTTTCAGCGCGGGCCGGTATTTTTTCCAGTGATCCAGCGTGCGCACCAGACGTGCGGCCACCTGCGGATTGAGCTTGTTCAGCGCGATCACCTGTTCTGTCCAGAACGCATAGCCGCAGCCATCCGCCGCATGGAACTGTGACGGATTGCCGTTGCAGAAACTGAAGATCAGGCTGCGTGCGCGGTTGGGATTTTTCAGCGTGAACGCGGGATGGGTCATCAGCTTGCGCACCGCTTTGACATCGGTATGCATCGCTCCGCCTGCAGGCTGAACCATTTGTCGACCACCAGCGCCTCGTTTTTGAAATCCTGATAGAAGTTATTCAATGGCTGTTGTGCCGTCTTGCTGCCGGTGTTGACCAAGCACATCAGCGCGGCAAGGCGGTCGGTCATGTTGTCGGCGGCGTCTATCTGCGCGTGCGCCAGTTGCAGCGTGGATTCATCTTGCCAGCCTAAAAGATAGGACAGGCTCAGGTTCTTCAGGCCGCGCTTGCCGGCCGATCTTGCATCGGGGCTGTATTTGCCGGGTATCAGGTTGGCTGCATAGACGGCGATGAAATCGGCCTTGAGTCTTTCCGACAAGGTCTTGCGCATGAACTGGCGCGCAGTGTGAATCGCCTGCGGGTCGATCACTGCGCACTGTTCGGCCAGCATCAATTCAGAAGGCAGCGTCAGCACCACCTCGCGGAAAGACGGATCAAGTGCCGGGTCGTTGAGCGTGGTGCGCAAGGCGTTGACGAACAGCTCATCCAGCGTCAGCGTTTCATCCGCCTGCACCTGCTTGATCAGGTTCAACAAGCGTTGCATCGCCAGGCGTTGCCCGGCCTCCCAACGGTTGAAGGCATCGCTGTCATGCGCCATCAAGTGTGCGAGTTCACGGTCGGTATAGTCGTATTCCATCACCACCGGTGCGGAGAAGTTGCGCAGCAACGATGGCGTGGGTTTTGTAGTGACGCGGTTAAAGATGAAAGTCTGCTTGGCCCGGGTCAGCTCCAGCACGCAGGTGGGGGCTGTTTTTGAAGAGGCCGCGCCATCAAGATACAGCGCCATGTCGCGGCCCTTGTCATCGAGCAGGCCAACCGCAACGGGGATATGGAAGGGCAGCGTGTTCTTTTGCCCGGCGCCGGGCTTGCAGCTTTGGCTGAGCGTCAGTTCATAGGTCTGTTTGGCGGCGTCGTAGTGGCTTTGCACTTTGAGCTGCGGCGTGCCGGGCTGGCTATACCAGCGCTCGAACTGGGCGAGGTCGCGCCCGCTGCTGTGTGCCATCGCCGCGCGGAAATCGTCGCAGGAAACCGCCTGCCCGTCATGCCGTGCAAAGTACAGGTCCATGCCCTTGCGGAAGCCGTCACGCCCCAGCAGGGTCTGGTACATGCGCACCACCTCGGCACCTTTTTCATAAATCGTGACCGTGTAGAAATTGCTGATCTCCACAAAACTGTCCGGCCGCACCGCATGGGCCATCGGCCCCGCGTCTTCGGAAAATTGCACCTGGCGCAGCATGCGCACATTTTCGATGCGACTCACCGCGCGACCGCTGTCCGTGCCGATCATGTCGGCGGAAAATTCCTGGTCGCGGAACACGGTGAGGCCTTCCTTCAACGACAACTGAAACCAGTCGCGGCAGGTGACGCGGTTGCCGGTCCAGTTATGAAAATATTCATGGCCGACCACCGCCTCGATATTGGCGTAATCGGTGTCGGTGGCAATGCTGGAGTTGGCCAGCACATACTTGGTGTTGAAGATATTCAGGCCCTTGTTTTCCATCGCGCCCATGTTGAAGTCGCCCACCGCCACGATCATGAAACGATCCAGATCCAGCTCCAGCCCGTAACGATCCTGATCCCAGCGGATGCTGTGCTTGAGCGAATCCATCGCATGCTGCGTCTTGTCCAGATTGCCCGGCCCCACCCACACTTGCAGCAGCACGCGGCGCCCGCTGTTCAGCTTGAATGTTTCTTCCTGGCACACCAGCTTGCCTGCCACCAGCGCAAACAGATAGGAAGGCTTCTTGAACGGGTCTTCCCACTTGGCATAGTGGCGGCCTTTGGGCAGGTCGCCCTGTTCGATCAGGTTGCCGTTGGACAGCAACACCGGGTATCTCTTCTTGTCGCCGCGCAGCATCACGGTGTATTTCGCCATCACGTCCGGGCGATCGGGGAACCAGGTGATCTTGCGGAAACCTTCGGCCTCGCATTGGGTAAAGAAATTGCCGTTGGAGACATACAGACCCATCATCGAAGTATTCTTCTCGGGCTGAACCAGTGTCTCGATCTCCAGCGTGATCTCGTCCGGTGCATTGGCGATGCGCAATTTTCCGTCTGCGATTGTGTAACCCTTGGCATTTTTTCCGAGCGTCTTGCCATTCATGCGCAAGGCCACCAGCTTGGCGCCGTCGCCCAACAGTTCCACATCCTTGTTGGGCGATGCGCTATTGCGCTGCAGCGTGATGCGCGTGGACACACGGGTTGCCGCGGGGTCGAGATCGAAACCCATTTCAACGGTGTTCACCCAATAGGCCGGAGCAGTGTAGTCTTTGCGATGGATGGTGACGGGTGGTTTCTGGGTCATGAGCGGTGGGTCAGGGGGGTGTGAGAAGGAGCGGATTTTTACAGGGTCGGCTTTGGCAGCGGCTGACTGCCTGAATCAATGGAGACTGAGTCTATTGATTTGATGGCAGACAAAAGAATCAGAGAAGCGACATGTGATACCACCTCGTTTAATTTATACTTTCTTTACCTCGCGAGCTTTTCCAACCATTTGATAAGTTTTTCGGAAAAGCTCGTAAATATCACCTGCTGATGATGACGGTGTAGCATCTTTCATACTGCAGAATATATCGTAATACTGTTTGAATCGCTCCCTGTCGTGTGTTTTGTGCCAAGTCCAGCCAATTCCAGGTTTTTCGTGAAATGGTAATTTAACAGTTGCACTTCGCTTCATTACAAAGGCAAATACGTCATTATTGATGGATTTGACGAGAGTAAAAGTCAAATCGGCTATATCTTCTAAAGCAGCTTTCTTTAGAAGGATCGGTTTCTCCAGAAATTTGCTGTGCGCGCTTAATCCTAGAGCTGTGCCATTCTTAACTCCAAGCCTACCAAATCGGTGGGTACAGCAGTGTCGAAGCTGGCAAATTTTATCAAACTCGCCAAGCAAATCTGTTGTCCCACTCGACAAATTAGGCATATCAATGAACTTAGCTAGTGCCTTAGGAATCGATTTCTCCTCGGAGAAGTTTGTTTCTTCTAGCAAAGCATCAGGCAGTACATGCTTCTCGTGATGTAGTACCGCTCCATAAGGGAGCGGAAAATTTTCACAGCGAATCTGCGTAAAGGGATCGCAATTAACCAATCTTCTGATTAGTACACGCATGTAACTCTCCACAGCCGATACATAACCAAGGAGAAAAAGGCGGCCTAACTCAGGAGGGACTTCTTCTGATTCTTGAAGGCTTGCCCAAGGTTTATTGAGTGGCAGACAATTATCTAGGAATTGATCAACAGGAGAGGCATCCTTATCCATATGCACACCATCGAAAAGCTGAGCGGTATCGAGCTTAGCTTTAGGTGCGCGAACTGCAACTATGGAAGCGTAATTATCCATTTCAGGCTCAGGACAGGAAGTCGTCTACGTAACTATTAAGCACGTCTACAATACGTGCGGTTCGTTGTTTCCCAAAACCCCACACAGTCAGCAACTCAGCTGCCGGATCTTGTTTGGCCAAATAGTCACGGATAGTTTTAAAGAAAGGCAGGTTTTTTGCAATTTGTGATCGCTGCCATTGGGTTAGACCAGGCACTTCCGTGATAGGTGTGCTAAGGCATTCGTTGAATGCGGACACATCAACAAGTTGCTGTCCGCAGTTATGACAAAATCTTTGGTTATCCGTCATTCTTTGCGTGTGGCAATAGGAACAACGGGGTAATGCAAGATTAAGGCTCGCTACAAAATCATCGCCCATAATGGTGCTCAAGCTTTTGCGTAGCGGGTGTTTTGTTGGCTTGTAGCGAATTGCTTCTAAGTTCTGTTTTACAGAACCGCTACCTTCTTCTGCGGTAAACGCTCCAATATTAAGAAGCAGTGCGCTGTGTGGGATGTACTTGTGATATATGCGTATTGGTGAGCCATGTTTTACCTCGCCATCGTCAAAGATAAGGCCTGCCTCGATAAGTAGCTTTAGCGTGCGCTCCATCAGAGCGACCTTTTCATCGGTGCGCAATCCATACGTGATACCACGCTCATTCCGAAGTAGCAAAGGTCTATTGTAGTTTTTCAGCTCCTTTGCTAGTTCATGCAGAAACTTTTCGCCACTGGCTACCAGAATTCCAAGCTTGGGAATTTTCTTACCTAGAGTTCGATATTCACCAAGCCGTGCAGCTAGGTGGTCATTGATAATTCGAACTACACCTTGCTGTGTAGTTTTGAAACCTCCTCGCAGAAAATCTTCCAGCATTGTTAAATAAGCGCGCGGGATGCCGAAAGCTGCAAAACGAAGTAATGCCTGCGCATCATCCGGGATGCGACTTAAATCCTTGACTCTTACAGATGCAATTTCATTCATGATCGATTCGTAATCGGCGTTCTCGACCGATATCCATGCCGAGATAGGTACAGAATCTTGCCCTTCATGAAAGCGCGGACTCATCTCCGTTGTGCCTGGATAGACTGATACTTTTGGCGCAATTGTGGTGGATTTTAGCGACCGCACAATATCCAAAAACTCAACCAAATAATCAGGTGTTAATGACATTGCTGCATCATCAAGCAGCAAAACCGTAAACTTTCTTCCGGCTGCCTCACATAAGCTATCAATTATGATCTTGGTCCGGTCAATAGAAAGTGAATCCGAAAATACTGCCCATTCTCCGTCGATTGTTTGGTTACGCTCTAGCTTGGTGGCAAGTGTTAATAGAGAGTCAATCGGATAACCATGAGACTTCAAAAGATCTGATGCAGTGTCGAGCTTAGGTATCCAAGCGTCGCAACTTTCTTTAGTAGATAAAAGAATTCTGGCAAGAACCCAAGAATGGAAAAGATGAGATGCGCCGACGTTACTTGATAGCAATGGCTCTAAGCGAAAATAACGCTGGAAAGAGGCAAATACTGCAAACGGCTTAGCCTTATTATTTCTACAAGCAAGCCATGCAAAACGCATCATATGTGTCTTGCCGCAACCGCGAGGTCCGACAATGGTACGTAAGGCACGGTTCGTCAGTTCTGCCGTGACGTTATGAAATAGAGCCCCAGCTTGCGCTGTTTCTGCAGGCAAATCCTCTAGCGGAATATAGTCAGCCCTTTGTTGCAGTGTTGCATTTAGGGTGGCTACATCGTTATTAGTGGTGATCCCTGTCATGGTTTTATTGCCCCTAAATTTTGAGGCTTAGTAATGCGTCGATTGTTATAAATGTTGCCCCGACACCATGTGCGGCCGCAAGCAGTGCGGCACGACCTTTCGTGCTTTTTAAATATCTCAGCACTCTTTCTTGAAACTGTGGATGAACACGTAAAATCAGAATGCAGTCTGAAACGGCTACAGCTCCATGCATTACGCCACACACCTTGCTGTCAAAATTGCGCCCCACACGTGCCAGAAGAATATCCCCTGGTAGAGCAAGTGATCTGCCAGCAATGAGTTGATCTTTCTTGGTTAGCCGAAACTGCCGCGGTACGTTCACAGCACCACCGTCAAAGTCAGTTGTATGAAAAATCCGGAAAGGAGCGACCTTCCTTTGTGTGGAGGAATAAGTGCCACGTGTAATGTGCTGCGTTACATCGCGAAGCTCAAATCCAACTCGTTTTTGATTCTCACGGCTTAACGTATTTGATAGATAAGAATAATCAAGGCGTGCGGCGGCTCTGTCTGGGCACAAAAGAATCGGGGAAGATAGCAGGCCGTTGTTATCGAGGCGCTGAATATGGATGTCTTTGCCATCAGGCTGATTCTTCGTGAGTACAACAATGTGCGCCTTAGCGTCTGTTTTATGAAATACACGGCGTGGCAGCTCAATAATTCGCTCCAATCTATGAGCCGTTGCTAGTGAGTGGCGAAGCTTTGAATATCTTTCGCCAGCAATTACACCGTCAGGCAGGATAATACCCAGCTTGCCATCTTCACGCAGAAATCTCAGATTTTGTGCTATGAACAATATGTCGGCTTGTACGCAACCGATTTTGGGGATAATGTGGCTCAGACCTGCATCTTCTAGAATTTCTGCAAAATGCTTGCGCCATTTCGGACGTACATAGGGGGGGTTGCACAAACCAGAGTCAACTTCACCAAAACGCAGGCCTATCTTTTCTGCAAGCGAACTATCAAGCGCATCAGCAATATGGTGCCTAAAAGTTGACCCGTAACGAGACCTGAGTGAAGAACTTTCAGCCTTCTGGTCAATGTCAACTGTGATGAAATGTGTGCTCTCCCAATGCCTGCGTGCTTCACCAACCAGCGCACCACTACCGGCTCCAAGATCGATGGCAAGCTTAGGGCTATCCACGGCCATGGATTCAACGAGCAGACTTGCAATATCTGAGTCTGTGTAATAGCGCCCGAAATGATCAGAGGTCTTGGGGATATGCGATAGTTGCATTAGCTCTCTCGTGTATTAGTGTCACATATACGCATTGTAAATTATCTAACGCAATAATTAGTACGGATCAATGGTGCCAAAGGGGTTAAGTTCGAATTATTTTTCAATCAAGCAAGCAATTAGTCCGCGCGCCAGAACGGCGCAAAGGAAAAGCTGAGATGCTTGCAACCATGTTATCCCCCTTAAATAACAAACTTGCTGATTGAACGTTCCGATGGTGAAGGGACTCGCGCCAACTGTTATGCGTTTTAAATATCCGTTCAATTAAACGGGTCAGCTTCGAATTATTTTTGCACGTACACAAACTCCCTCATGCCAGTCCGCACCTCCAATGTACCGGAGTCGAATTGTTTTGGCGAGTGTGCTGTAACAATCAGAACCATCTGTAGCCACGTTTTATTTTTGGCCCATGAGATTCCGCCGGCCCCGTTTGGCGCGAATGCGTTCATCTGGGCGCGGCGCACCTTGCCTTGAGATGAGTGTCTTGTCATGTGGCATGTTCAAACTGATAACGCAGCGGGGGTGGGAACATGAAACTTGAAATCATTTCCAAGTATCCATCCGGCGATACACACCTGCGCCCTCTCCTTTTTGTGCACGGGGCGTTGCACGCGGCCTGGTGTGGGATGTTCATTTTCTCGGCTACTTCGCTCAACACGGCTACGCAGCTCATGCCGTCAATCTGCGCGGGCACGGCAACAGCGAAGGATGGGAAAAATTGCGCTGGACACGCATTGCCGACTATGTCGAGGACTTGACCAGTGCGGTTCGGCAATTACCCAGCCAGCCCATCTTGATCGGGCATGCCATGGGTGGATTTGTCATCCAGAAATATCTTGAGAATCACTCTTCTCCCGCAGCCGTTCTATTGTCCTCTCCTTCTCCTGCAGGGCTTCTACCAACAGCCATCAGGTTTGCACGGCGGCGCCCTTTGATTTTTGCCAAGGTCAATTTGACCTTCAGCCTTTACCCGCTCGCAGCCACTCCTCATTTAGCGCGCGAGGCTTTTTTTTCTGATGACTTGGCAGAAGAGCAATTGGTGGAATATTGTAAACAGATGCAGGACGATTCTTTTATGGCTTTTCTGGATATGGTTGCACTCGATCTGCCCAAGCCCGAGAAAATAAAGACACCTCTGCTCGTTCTGGGTGCAGCACGGGATAACATGCTCAAGCCCAATGAAATCGAAGACACGGCGCGAGCTTACAATACACAAGCTGAAATTATCGCTGATGTGGCACACAACAGCATGCTCGAACAAAATTGGCAGGCCGTGGCGAAGCACATCCTGGTTTGGCTAAAAGAGCTGGAATGCAAAAAATAGAAACACGGATGGCTGGTTTATCGCTTTTGCTGGCATGGGCTTGGTGCGTGCAAGTTTCCAAATTCATCAATTTATGGAAATTGTCGCGTAGCGGAAAGCAAAAAATTTTATTTAATGAATCCAGCATCCAGATCGCCCAAAAACTTTTGGGTATCAAGATGGGTTTGGTTGGCAAGGCACTGACATTTAATCTGCGATATTTGGATTTGAACTTTCCGTTGGGTAGTCTGTCTTGGGCTGAGTTGATTTTTGACGTGCATCAAAGCTAAAGGCATTGCCCCTTCTCGTTGCATTGCTTCTTTCCACACGCAACGATCAACGTGATAGAGTCATCCTCATTCATCTATATAACCCGATTTTCAGAAAGGCTTCTTGTATGAAAAAAACCACAGCTTATTTTGCCGCCCTCTCCTGCCTGGTGATCAGCACCGGCCTGGCACATGCCGAAGGTGATGCATGCGATAAGAACATGCCCGCTCAGCATCACGGGAAAATGGACCCCATGACGTTCAGCAAGCTGGACACCAATGGCGATGGCGTGATCTCGAAGAAAGAGTTCAACGCCTACAACGCCAAGCACTTCAAGGAGCTGGACATCAACAAGGATGGCAAGCTTACGCTGGAGGAGTTGCAGGGTGGACACACGCAAGGGATGGGGCACGGTGATGCAACCACCCATCTTGATCAACGCTTCAATGCCGCAGACACTAATCACGATGGCGGATTGGATCGCGATGAGGCGAAGAATATGCCGATGTTGGCGATGTACTTCGATGAAGTAGATGCCAACAAGGACGGCAAGGTGACGCGTCAGGAATATTTCGACGCGATGCCCTTGTTGCACGGCGCCAAGAAGATAGCCCCGAAGCAAAAGATGGAATCGATGTAATCACTCATGCAGTGACAAATGACGAGGCCAGCGTTAAGCTGGCCTCGTCATTTATAGCTCCATCATATTTGTGGTGCATATGTTAACCAAGAGGTGGCATTGACTTCCGTACAGAGCGTATTGGCTGCCTTCGCCATCATTCTGATCGACCTGTTAGGTCGAGCCGGGTTAGACAAGGTGTTGGCATTGTCCGGTGGGCCGACCATGGTGGCATTCTGGGCGCAATTGCAGTCGGTGCTGGAACTGGTAGGTGCAGTGGCCATGGCGGGTGTGCTGCAGGGGCTGACCGTCTTGATCGCCCAGATAAACGAAGCGAGTGACGAACGCAACCTGTTGCGTGACGCCCTCAAACTGGGCTTGGGCACATCGTTGGTGATGGCAATGATAGTCGCACTGGCCGCACCCGAGCTGGCGGATTGGCTCACCCAAAAAAAGATTGATGCCGGCTTGTTTTTGCTTGCCGCATGCGCCGGCTGTATCGCGGTGATTCCAGCCACGCTCAACGCCTACTGGCTGGGAAAACACCAGCAACAGAAAATGCTCGTTCTGGCGCTGTTTACCAGCGCAGCACTGTTGCTGGTGGCGGCAGCAGCATGGCTCGGACTGACCTTGAGCGGACTGATGTGGGTGCAAAGCCTTGCTCTGGCATGCATCGGCATCGCGGTTGGCTATTATTTGTTCAAGCTATCACGGACTCACCACCATCATTTGGGCAACAGCGAGTATTTTCGCAAGCTGGTGAAATTCGTACCCGTCGGTTTGGCGATCGGCATCCTGAGTCCCGTTTCAATGTTGCTGGTTCGCGGCACCTTATCCGGCACGCTTTCCTGGAGCGATGTGGGGATTCTGCAGGCATTGTGGCGTTCCACCGAGTGGGTGACCGCCACTGCTGCTGGCGTATTGTCGCTGGTCTTCCTGCCGCGCTTCAGCAGCGTTTACGGCTCGGATAAATTCACAAACGAAATGGGACGCGCCGCCGCAATGGTGCTGATTCCGGCAGCCATTTTATTGCTGGTCATATTTTTCAACCAGCGCGCCATACTGGCAACGCTGTATGACGCGCGCTTCGTCGTGAGCGACGAGACCGCTGCATTGATCATGCTGGGCAGCTGGATACGCATCGCTTCCTGGGTGTTTTTGTTCGGCTTGTTCGCCGCGCATCGCACCTTGCTGATCGTGACGGGCGAGATATTGTCGCTGCCTCTTTTCGCGCTGTTGTTGTGGATATTTGCCGACGGCATGACACTGGAGCGAACCGCATTGCTTTATTGCGCCAGCTATCTGGCTTATCTCGGCTTTAACGCTTGCGCCTTGTTGCTCAACATGAAGAACCGTTAGCTTGCATATTTCTCAAGGGCCGATAAGTGGAACAGCCGTAAAGCATTTCAACTCCGCTCGACAAGGCGGCGAATTTCCGGCACACAGGAGCCACATCCGGTACCGGCTTTCAAGCATGATCC
>JACPYR010000043.1 GCA_016195965.1 Nitrosomonadales bacterium
CACTTCTAAAAATTCAGAGTTCGCCCAAATACAAGGCGCGGAAAAAATTTCGCCGCGCCGCATATGTATAATATGTAAGCAAGAAATTTTTTCCGTAACACAGTAGTTGGGATGAAATGTGGATTTTTAGAAGTGCCCTTTAGTTTTCCGCGAAACATCGCCATTCCGAATCCACAATCACCGTTTCATGTCCAAACCGGGCTAGGCGTGCTTGCTGACACTTAACACCAAGCTTCTTACAACGACTCGCCAATCAAGTATGCCGGATATCATGGAAACACGCTTTCGCAATTTACCGATAGGCAAGAAATTGCGGATGATTAACCTGCTGATCGTCAGCCTGATCACTTTGCTGACCATATCCAGCATGAGTTTTTTGCTGTACGGATCGTTGCGGGATAATTACCGCCAGGATGCGATTACCCTATCCGCCATGCTGGCACAAAGCGTCAATCCTGCTTTGCAGTCCAGGGACAGCAAGGCAGCACGGCGCGCGCTAAACAGCTTGCGTACCGTCAACGACGTATTACATGCCGAAATATACGACCAGGCTGGCCATTTAATTGCCAGCTACACCAGAGACGATAACGACTTTGGCGCTCCGCAAAATTTCGATCCCTCGCAATATGAAAAAGCAGCTCCGTTTGGCAGCATAGCGCTGGATCATGTAGCGCCTGTCTGGGGACCTCTTCCCGACAAGAAGCAGCTCGGCATCATCACGATACGCATGGATCTGGTTAATGCCTATAGACACCTCGCCCAGCAGATTCTTGCCATTCTGCTGGTTGGCCTGCTCAGCTTTACACTGATCGGAATCCTGCTCACCAGGCTGCAAAAAAGCATCACGCTACCATTGCTCTCCTTGACTGAAGCCATGCACAAGGTCAGCAGAGACGGCGATTTTTCGGTACGCGCAACGACCGGCAGCCAGGATGAAATCGGCGTATTGGCCAACGGGTTCAATCAAATGCTGGATGAACTGTCAAAACGCGAGGAATCCTTGCACCAGGAACTGCAAGAACGTCGCCGCATTGAAGAACGGCTCTCTGAAATCGCGCACTTTGACTCCGTCTCCAATCTGCCCAACCGCAACTCCTTCAACAGCCAAATAGACCGGGCATTGATCGACTACAAGTATGATCATGAAAAGTTTGCGCTGATGTTCCTGGACCTCGATAACTTCAAGTATGTCAACGATACTTTCGGCCATCACGCGGGGGATTTGCTGTTAGCGAGGGTTGCCGAACGGCTGCGCGGCTCGTTGCGCCAGGAAGATTACATAGCGCGCCTGGGCGGAGATGAGTTCGCGGTCATCATGCGTGACTTTACCGGCGCCGCGCAAATCAGCACCGTGTCCAGGAAAATCCTCGCGGCACTGCAGCAACCATTCTTTCTCGAAGGCCATGAAGCCTTTATCGGCGCATCCATCGGCATCACGATCTGCCCCGACAACGGCGAGGATCGCGAAACACTGCAACGCCAGGCAGACAGCGCGATGTATCAGGCCAAAAACCTGGGCAAGAACACCTTTGAATTTTATCAGGCGGATTTGTCTCTTGCCCACAAAAACCGCATCAACATCGAGACGCAATTGCGGCGCTCGCTGGAAAACCACGAAATCGTCGTTTACTACCAGCCCATCGTGGAAATACAGACCGGGAGTATCGCCGGCTTTGAGGCTCTGGCGCGCTGGATCAAGCAGGATGGCACCATCATGCGCCCGGATGATTTCATTCCTTTAGCCGAAGAAATCGGGCTGATCAACGATATCGGCAGCCACCTGATCAAATCCTCGGCGATACAAACGGCATCCTGGGTCAATCGCTTCGGGCAAACCTTTACCGCAGTCAATTTTTCATCACGACAATTCAAGCAGAATGACCTGGCCAACGACGTGCTCAAGGCACTGGAAAATGCCGGCCTCAAGCCCTGCTATTTTGAAATTGAAATTACCGAATCGATACTGATGAACAACTCCAGCGACAGCATGAACTTGCTGGGCCTGCTGCTCGAACAAGGCATGGGGATCGCGATCGACGATTTCGGGACGGGCTATTCGTCGCTCAGCTATCTGACCAGCTTCCCGATCAGCAAAATAAAAATAGACAAGAGCTTTGTCGCCAAGCTGCCCGGCGACAAAAACGCACTGGCCGTGGTGACCGCGATTATCGGCCTGGCCAAATCGCTGAATTTGAAAGTCGTCGCGGAAGGCATAGAAACAGCGGAACAACTTGCCTGCCTGGCCAAGCTCGGCTGCCAATACGGGCAAGGATACCTGTTCGGCAACCCGCTGCCCGCAGAAGACGCCACCAAATTGCTGGAGCTGCGCAGCACCCAACCGGCCTTGTCCCCAAGCATTGCCTGATGAGCAGGCGCGCCGATAACGATATCCTGATCCGCGCGATGCCGCTGGTATTTGTGCTGATCTGGAGCACCGGTTTCATCGTGGCGCGTTACGGTATGCCGCTTGCGCCGCCGATGAAATTTCTGGCGCTGCGCTATGCCTTTTCGATACTCTGCTTCCTGCCCTGGATCCTGCTGGCCGGGGTTTCCTGGCCGCGCACGCGCGATCAGTGGCTGCACCTCTCGGTCACCGGCATGCTGATGCATGGCGGCTATCTGGGCGGCGTCTGGGCGGCGGTCAAGGCAGGCATGGGTTCGGGATTGATCGCGCTGATCGTCGGTTTGCAACCGGTACTGACCGCCTGCTGGCTGTCGTCCCGAGGCGGTCACATCGCGCCACGCCAGTGGGCCGGACTGGCGCTGGGTTTTGCCGGGTTGGTGCTGGTGGTATCGCGCAAGTTCGGCGCAGGCGGCGAAGCTAATATGTTCAATCTTGCTCTGGCCATCTTCGCGTTGCTGTGCATCACCACCGGCACGCTATACCAGAAACGTCATGTTACGCCCTGCGATGTGCGCAGCGCCAATGCGGTGCAGCTCCTGGCGGCCCTGGCTGTCACTGTGCCGATCGCGCTGTTTGAAACCGAGCCGGTGCAATGGACCGGAGAATTCATGGCCGCGATGGCATGGTCTGTACTCGCTCTGACGCTGGGTGGCAGCTCGCTGCTGTACATGCTGATACAACGCGGTGCAGCCACGTCCGTGACCAGCCTGCTTTACCTCGTTCCGCCCACCACTGCGCTGATGGCCTGGATGCTTTTTTCAGAACCCATCACGGCGGTGACGCTGGCGGGCATTGCACTCACCGCGTTAGGCGTTGGTCTGGTGGTCAAAACAGCGCGCTGACAGCGCATTGCAATACTTCGCGACAGCACTCCGTTTAGAACTGCTGAATCTTAATCAAGGCAAGCCATAGCCAAAATCCCGTATCACTCCAGCTGCCTGCTGGCTCTTGAGGTAATCCAGAAAAGCCCGGGCTGCAACCGGGTCCTTAGCGCCTGACAGCAGCACAGCGCTTTGCCGGATCGGTTGATACAGATTTTCCGGAACCAGCCACCACGAACCCTCTGTCACCTTGCCGTCTTTGCTGATCTGCGACAGCGCGATGAATGCCAGTTCAGCATTCCCGGTCGCGGCAAACTGATAAGCCTGTGCAATGCTTTCACCTGTCACCAGCTTGCTTTGCAAGCTGTCCCACAACCCCAGGTTTTGCAAAGTCTGTTGCGCCGCCAAACCGTAAGGAGCCAGCTTGGGATCGGCGTAAGCCAGCTTGCGGTAACTTCCCCCGCCCAACACCGCCCCCCGATCATCCACAAAGCCCGGCTTTGCACTCCACAGCGCCAGTTTACCCACGGCATAAACGAAACGGGTATGGTCAACCGCCTGCCCTTCCTGCTCCAGGCGCTCGGGGGTTTTCTCGTCGGCGGCAAGAAACGCATCGAATGGCGCGCCTTCCTTGATCTGCGCATAGAGCTTGCCGCTGGAACCCAAGCTGACCTTGACCCTATGACCGCTTTGCTTTTGGAACAAGGTGACGATCTGCTCCATCGGTGCGGCAAAATTCGCCGCCACGGCAACGTTCACCTCTCCGGCACCCGCAGGGGAAATGATCGCCCCAAACAACACAGCAACCAGCAAATTATATTTGTGCATAGCCGTTGTCCCGTTTACTCGACAACCATATCGGGCAGGTAAAGTTTTGCGTTGTTGCGCCCGGCGCTTTTTGCGTAATACATGGCGGTGTCGGCATTCTTGACCAGCAGCTTTTCCTCGCCGCCGTGCTCGGGATAAACCGCGACGCCAATGCTGGATGAGATATGGATATGGTGTCCGGCCAGTTCAAACGGCTGGCCGACGGCGAGCAGGATTTTCTCCGCAACCTGCATCGCATCCTGTTCCACCTCTATGATAGGCAGCAGTACGGTAAATTCATCGCCGCCTATGCGCGAAACAGTGTCCGACTCGCGCACGCAATGCTGCATGCGTTTGGCGACCTCTTTCAGCAGCAGGTCGCCGACGTCGTGGCCCAGCTCATCGTTGACCGGCTTGAACTTGTCGAGGTCGATAAACATCAGCGCCAAATGCGTCTTGCCTCGTTTCGCCGCAGCCAAGGCGAGCTGAAGGCGATCGGAAAACATCGTGCGGTTGGGCAAGCCGGTCAGCGCGTCGTAATGAGCCAGGTAATGCATCTGCTCCTCGGCCTGCTTCTCCTTGGTGACATCGTCGTAAATCGCCACAATCTCGCCATTGGGCAGTTTGTAGACGTAGTTCTCGCGCCAATCGACAATACGCCCGTCCTGATAGAGCGAGATTGGGCAGGGTTCCGCGATGCCGCTTTTCCAGACGCGGCGGAAGGCTTCCAGCAGGCCGAATTCCCTGATGCCGGGGAAAACATCGGTCACGTTTTTCCCTATCACATCCTCGCGGCGCATGTTCTCGATGCGTTCCGCAGCACGATTGAAATCGGTGATGATAAAGTTGCGCCCGTCCGGTAAAGCCCGATAAACCGCCACGCCGCTGCGCAGATTTTCGAACAGATTTTTCAGGCGGGCCTCGCTTTCGCGCAGCATCTCCTCCGCGCGTTTGCGCTCGGTGATATCGCGCACCAAACCCACGCCGTGCCATTTGTTTTTAAGCTTCAGCGCCGCCAGAGACAACTCGACCGGAAATTCGACGCCGCCCTTGCGCAGAGCCATCAGTTCGCGGGTATTACCGATCATGCCGTCTTCGCCGGTCGCGCGGAAATGTCCGAATACCTTTTTGAACGCATCATAATATCTGGCAGGCGCGATGAAGCTGTGCAGTTCCTTGCCCATGACTTCCTCGGTGGAATAACCGAATATTTTTTCTGCTGCTGCATTCCAGAAGGAGATGTTGCCTTCGTCGTCCATCATCACCATCGCATCATGGGTGTATGCGCTCATGGAACGGAATTTTTCCTCGTTTTCCTGCAAGGCGATTTCCATGCGTTTGCGCTCGGTGATATCGCGCACCACGCTGAGCAGCAGCCTTTTGTCGCCGGACTCTATGATCCGCGCATTGATTTCGACCGGCATGACGGAGCCATCCTTGCAGAGGTGTGCGGACTCGAAGAAGCCCGATCCATTGCCCATCAGGGACTGCATGCTGATCCCGGTGAGCGAACTGTATTGGGGCGCGTTGAGTTCACGCAGGTTCATGGCCATCATTTCGTCCCGCGTGTAGCCGCGCGATTTCCACGCAGCCTCGTTCAGGTAAATGAAATTGCCTTCCAGATCGAGCAGAAATACGGCATCGGAGACGCTGTTCAGAATCTGCGCGCTTAGCTTTAATTCTTCTTCGGTACGCTTGCGCTCGGTGATATCTTCCTTGGTCGCAATAAACTGGCTGATTTCTCCCTGCTCGTTGCGCACCGGGGAAATATGGGTATATTCCCAATACAGCTCGCCGTTTTTCTTTCGGTTGCACATCTCGCCGTGCCATTCCTGCCCGTTGGCAATCGCCGCCCAAAGTCCGGCGTAAAATTCTTTCGGGTGCACCCCCGAATTAAGGATGCTAGGGGTTTTTCCTATCGTCTCGGCCGCACTGTAACCAGTCAGCTCATAAAATTTCGGGTTCACATACTGGATCACCCCGTTCACGTCGGTGATGACATTTACCGCAGGACTTTGCTCGATGGCCCTGGTCAATATGCGCAGGTTCTGGGTGGACACCTCCAGTTTTTGCAGCGCATTTTCCGCCTCTTCCTTGGCATTCATCAACTTGCGATCCGCCTGCTTGCGCTCGGTGATGTCGCGCAGGAAGCAGTAAATTCGCCCGCCGTGAAGCTTGCTGTAGTTGGCGCTGACCTCGATGTCCAGAATGCGGCCATCTTTACAACGCTGGCGAGTCTCGAAGCAGTCGCTGCCGCTTATTAGCAGCCTGGTAATATGCCGCGCCGTTTCATCCGGCGTTCCCTCCGCATTGATACCGGACATGTCCATGCCCAACAACTCTTCCCTGCTGTAGCCCAGCATGCTGCAATAAGCATCGTTCACTTCCAGAAAATGCCCGTGCACATCGGTTATCAGAAAGCCGTCCAGCGACGCGTGGATCACGATCTTGAACTGCTCTTCCTCGTTCCTGCGCAGAATCTCCTCTATCCTCTCGCGTTCGCGAATATGGGCGACCAAAGGCCGAAACAGGAAGAAATATAATGCGGGCGAGATAAAGATAACCAGCAGCGTGGCATCCGAGAATGCTTCGCCCAGCCAGGATTCCGGCGGCAAAAAATGGAGCAGGATCATCACCGCCGCTTCTGAGGCGAATACGGTCAATGCGATGAAAAATAAAATGAGGAAGGGGGATTTCAAAATGAATGCCTGTTTAGTAATGTATTCGTAAGGTTCATATTATACGACGCATATTATCTCAATAATCCATCACCCTGGATGACTGAATGCGGGGCACACGGCCCATGTGTCAACGCGCCCGGACATGGCGGATCATTATTGATGAACTCGCGGAGAATAAAGCTGCGGCCATCAAGCGAGCCATGTGCCATTGGCAAAAGCCCTGCAGCCAATAAAAATGGGGACTTGAGTAATCAAGTACCTGTTTTATATCGATTGGTGCGAAAGGAGAGACTCGAACTCTCACGCCTTGCGGCGCTGGAACCTAAATCCAGTGCGTCTACCAATTCCGCCACTTTCGCGCCTGGGTATGTTTCCAGTTGTGCGGGCGGATTATATCACTTGCCCGGCAGTTTTATTTCGACCACCGCACGCCCGCGCTGCCTGCCTTGCAGCAGCAACGGAAAAACCTGCGGCAGTCCGGAGAACGGCACGCGCCGCGCCACTTTTTCCAACTGTTCGGGCTTCAAGTCTGTTGCCAGGCGCTGCCATATCTGGCGGCGCAGCGGCATATCTGTTGCAGCCGAATCGACGCCGAGCAATTTCACGCCGCGCAGGATGAACGGCAGCACGGTGGTGTGCAGCTCTATTCCGCCCGCATTGCCGAAGCTGGCGATCGCGCCGTTCTGCTGCATGGTGCGCGTCAGCCAGGCCAGCGTCTCGCCGCCCACCGAGTCCAGTGCGCCCGCCCACTGTGCCTTCTCCAATGGACGATTGCCCATCGCCAGTTCCTTGCGCGATAAAATCTCTGCCGCACCCAGCGACTTCAGGTAATCGTGTTCTGAATCTTTTCCGGTCAGCGCGACGACGCAATAACCCAGTTGCGCCAGCATCTGGATCGCCAGGCTCGCGACCCCGCCGGTCGCGCCGGTGACGATCACCTTGCCTTTTTCAGGAGTCAGCTCGTTTTGCTCCAGCCTGTGGATGGACAGCACAGCAGTGAATCCCGCCGTGCCCAAGGCCATCGCATCGAACAGCGTCAGCCCCTGCGGCAGCGGCACCACCCAGTCGGCGGGCACGCGCACATATTCCGCAAATCCGCCGTCGTGATCCACGCCCATGCCGTAACCCGTGACCAGCACTGCGTCGCCCGGCTTGAAGCGCGCATCGGACGAGCTTGCCACCACGCCGGAGACATCCACGCCACCCACGCAGGGGAAGCGGCGGATCACCTTGCCTGCGCCGGTCGCGGCAAGCGCATCCTTGTAATTGACGCCGGAGTAATGGGTTTGGATAACGACTTCGCCTTGATCAAGATCATCGAGAGTGAGCTCCACAAAGCGGCCTTGAGATTTGCCGTCTTGTTCGATGATTTGGTATGCGGAGAATTTTTTCATTGGGATTGCCCGATATTAACGCCGTTCGTGCTGAGCTTGTCGAAGCATGAACGACAAAAATCAAAATCAACCTCGTCGGGGGTAGCCCGACAGCTATAACCAATGACTTAGCCAGCGTCGTTTGCTGGGTTAGTCAGGTGGCTAGTAGTTTCATCAGTCACTTTTTCTTGCTTCGCCAAAGACAACGAAGTTGCGGCGAAGACTAACCTTCAGGTTATGTCGGAGCCAAAAATAACCAAAAACAAATTCGCGGGGCGCACACCCCGCGCCCCACTGCGGGACTCGAACAGTGCTCGCCTAAACCTCCGCCTGCTTGCGGCTGATCGAGGCGGCGCACAGGGGAGGTAAAGCGAAAACCTAAAACCTTAAAATCGTACCCGCCTTACCAGCCATTGCAATTAACGTTTACTACGTAAACGCTTATCGATGTCCTGTAGCTGCCTTTGGATGTCATCAAGCTTTATTGACAGGTCATCAGTAGTAATTTCTTCTACTTCACCATCAACTTCTTGGTAGTACTCCTCAACATCTTTCCATCTAGCGCCTTGTTTGTTTAGCTTAGGTTCAAGAGCCGTTATGAGCACACCTTCAATTTCATTCAATAACTGTGTGCCAGTTGCCTTGAATATCTTTGATGAATCATCATAAGCGGACAAAAATTTATTTTTATTTGCTCTTCTAAATCCAAACCAACTGAAATGTTCCCACCTATTCCACAAGTGATCAGTTTCATGTTGTTTTAAACGATCAAAGAGTTTTCTGTGCCCATTCCCGGCTTGTCCTACGTAAACGGGTGCAAGATTGGTGTCAAATAACACATAAATTCCGATCTGCTCTCTGAAGTCTACTACATGCTTATGGTCGCCATCATAATAGCCGAGAAGATGTCCACGAACATTCCCTCGCCCCCAATTGATATATTTGCGCTCCCAAAGGTGGCCGTAATTTCTTATTAACATGATGTCACCCTATCAAAATATTTTCGGATTGCAATGTGGCGGAGGTGATTTGTTTTGCCTATCTACTTCACTATGGTGGGCAACTTGTTGCCCACCCGATTTTTGGTTTTACTTTTCCGCTTTGCATCCCCTGTGCGCCGCCGAGTAGCGCAGGCTGGTCAGGGGATTTCGGCGAGGACTGTTTGAGCGCGTAGCGCGAGTTCCGCAGCCGCCTGACCAGTCGAGCAACACAGGGTACCGCGTAGCGGCGACAACACACTGCGCAGCAGTTTGTTGCGGCGTAGGCTAACCTTCAGGTTATGCCGAAGCC